>CAMDPA010000005.1 GCA_945903565.1 Devosia equisanguinis
TTTGGTCATTGCGAGAGCTGCCGCTCTACTTTGACCCAAGAGACGAACGTGCCCGCACAGTTTTGCCCAACGGAACCGGTTTCTTGGGAGGTTCAAGTGCCGAATGCGATCAAGCTCGGCTTCGTTGGCCTGAACTGCAAAGACGTCGATCGCATCAAGCAGCACTTCACTGAAATGATCGGCCTGCCACAAGTCCTCGATGCCGGCACCGATGCCTAGTGTCCCCCCCTGCCACCGACCCTGACAGCAAGAGGGCGATCTGATCGAAGTCTTCAGGTTGTCGGCTGGACGATGATCATCCACGCCACCCCGAACGTGTCGGTGACGGCACCAAAGCGCGGCGAGAAGAACGTCGTGCCGAGCGGCATCTGCACCGTGCCGTCCTTGGCCAGCGCATTGAACAGCCGGTCCGCCTCGACTTCGTTCGGCACCGACAGCGATAACGACATGCACTGGAAATCCAGCGCCCCCGATTTCATGCCGTCGGACATCATGATGTCGGAGCCGGCGATGCGCAGCGAAGCGTGCATGATCCGGTCGTTGAACTCGGCAGGAACCTTGTCGGGCCCGGGTTCGTCGGGATTGTCCTTGAAGCGCATCATCATCAGGACCTCGGCGCCCAGTGCGGTCTTGTAGAAACGGATCGCCTCCTCGCAGCGGCCGCGAAAGAACAGGTAGGGTTGGATGGCCGGGGCGGCAACAGCGGGCTGTCCGACGAACGGCTTGAAGCCGCCGAAGAACATGCGTTGGCCGTCGAACGGCATCGACTTCGGGTCCATCATGCCGGCCATGCGGGGATCTTGCATGGCCTTGGCGCTGACCTCGTCGCGATGCGCGCGCGAGTGGTAGGTCATGATGCCGACGAAGACGGTTTCGCCGGGCTTCAGATCGACGCTCTGCGGGAACGACGTGACCTTTCCGGCGGGTGCGTCATCGGCTTCGACCTCGACGCACGACAACGCGCCGTGCTCGAGCCAGACGGCGACGAATAGCTCTGCCTGCTTGCGATAGGCCTTGATGTTCTTTGTCGGCACGGGAACGACGAACAGGTCGGTGTAGGTGGTCATGACGATCTCCTGGATTTGCATTGTCGGGTCTCGTTGCTCTCGGACTTCACGTGGCCGCAGCAGCCGCTTCGAGTTTGGCGACGTCGATCTTGATCATCTGCATCATGGCTTCCATGACGCGCTTGGCCTTGGCGGCGTCGGGATCCGACAGCAGTTCCGGCAAGCGCCGCGGCACAATCTGCCAGGACAGGCCAAACTTGTCCTTGAGCCAGCCGCACGCGACGGGGGTGCCGCCATCGGCCGTCATCGCCGCCCAAAAGCGGTCGACCTCGGCCTGGTCCGCGCAGTCGACCAACAGCGATACGGCATTGCTGAATTTCTCGTACGGCCCGCCGTTGAGTGCCAGGTAGCTCTGGCCCGCCAGCGTGAACGTGATCAACAGCACCGATCCTTCCTTGCCGCCTGGATAGTCGACTGTCGACCTTTGCACCTGATCGACCGACGAGTTGGCGAAGACGGACGTGTAGAACCCGACGGCCTCCTCGGCATTGCCGTCGAACCAGAGGCAAGCGGTGATTTTCTGTTTCGGCGTCATGGAATTCTCTCCTTGATGGTCGTGTGCGCATTTTCAGGAGCTGCGCGGCATCGTGCATTTTATTCCGGAATGTCCGGCTCGACGAGCAAGGCGAGCTGGGCGAGCGACTGCTGCCAGCCGAGATAGCAGGCCTCTTGCGGAATGAGCGCCGGAATGCCGGCCTGCTCGATGTTGATCTCGGTGCCAACCGAAACCGCCTTCAACGTCACGGTAACCTCCATGACGCCCGGCAAGTTCGGATCGTCAAACTTGTCCTTGTAACGAAGGCGCTCGTGCGCTACGAGCTCCAGATAGTCGCCGCCGAAGGCGTGGCTCTTGCCGGTCGTGAAGTTCGTGAACGACATGCGGAAGGTTCCGCCCACCTTCGCGTCCAAGTGATGGACCTTGCCGGTGAACCCGTACGGCGGCAACCAACGGGCCAAGGCATCAGCGTCGAGGAACGCCCGATAAACCTTCTCCGGCTTAGCTGCCAGCACGCGGTGCAGGTGCACGGTGTATGGCATCGGCGATTTGGGTTCTTGTTCTGAGGACTTGGCCATTCGCTTTTCTCCTCGGTTTGCGTGCTGGTGAGAATGTCGCTGAGCCTACTGCCTTGCGTCGGTCGAGTGAAAGCAGAATGGCCCTGCGAACCGACCTCTTCATTGCCGTGTCACATCGAGCAGCTATCGAGTCTACCAGCGTGGGTACGATAGGGCCGCCGGGCTGGCGGTCCGTCGCATAGCTATGGCTTTTGGCGCACTTCCGCGCCGCACCATTGGACGACGCCCATGCCCGCGCGCGTGATGATCGTCGAGGACGATCTGCATATCGCAATCCTGCTGCAGTACAACTTCGAGGCGGCCGGCTACGAGGTCGAGCATCTCGAACGTGGCGATGGCGTGGAAGGGCGCATCGCCGATTGCGCGCCGGACCTGCTGTTGTTGGATTGGAACCTGCCCGGGGTTTCCGGCATCGAGCTTTGCCGACGCATCCGCAGGCTGACCCCGATGGAGCGCTTGCCCATTATCATGCTGACCGCGCGAACCGATCGGGCCGACCGTGAATTCGCGTATCATCTTGGCGCCAACGAATACGTGACGAAGCCCTTCTTGCTGAGCGATATTATGTTTCGTGCAAACGGGCTGGTGCCAAGGAAACTGCAAGTGACGCCGCTGCCCCGCGTTTAGCAGGTCGCGCGGGTGGTTACGGCCTCTTCTCTGAACGTTCGGGATGGCCGGCAATGCGGGGGATATCACACGCGCATTCACACGCTCATCGCATCCGCGAAGTAGTCCAAGGCAGCGGGGTTGCTGTGTGTGGCGGCACGCCGCGCCTGACGGATGGAGCCGATACATGACCAACGAGACGATGCCGAACACCGGGCTCGAGCATGGCCGGAATACCGCGACGATCGACATGCGCCGAGCACGACAAGCGAGCAAAACGCCTGCAACCGTGCCGATCTCTCCACTCCTGGAGCGCGCCATGCTCGACGCACTCGACCGCGACGACGCATTGCGTTCGCGCTTTCTGCGGGAGCGCTGGCGGGGGCTTCCGGGCGCTGTGCGTGAGTGAAGCTGACTGCCTGCATGCCTGCAGGAAGCGGCGGGGCATGATCGTCACGCGGCTGTCATGTCCCGCCGATAGTCACCAAGACAATTCCAGACAGCGTTGGGGGCGAGCTTGAGCCAGGATGTGTGCCGGTCGAAATCGCAGCAGTTCGAGGCGGCGGAGGATGCCGGCTCCAATCCGTCCCGCGCCGACACGATCGGCGATGTCATCGCAACCCGGTTGTCGCGGCGCGACCTCGTCGGCGGTATTCTGGCGGTCTCCGCGATCTCGTCGATCATGCCGCTTGCGGCTGAGGCGCAACCACTGGCAAAGACGGCGAACACGACGCCCAATTTCAACTTCAAGGAAATCGCGGCTGGCTCCGATCAAGCGATGCACGTCGCCGAGGGGCACGATGCCGACGTACTGATCCGCTGGGGCGACAAGGTGTTCGCAGATGCGCCCGCATTCGATCCGCGGCGACAGACGCCGGCCGCGCAAGCCCGCCAGTTCGGCTACAACAACGACTTCCTCGGTTACGTACCGCTGCAAGGCTCGTCGTCGCGCGGCCTGCTCGTCGTCAATCACGAGTACACCAATGAGGAACTGATGTTCCCCGGCGTCGGCCGGCAGGACACGACCAAGTTCGCGAAGATGACGAAGGAGCTCGCCGACATCGAGATGATGGCGCACGGCGGCTCGGTGATCGAGGTGCGCAAGCGCGGCGGCAAGTGGTCGATTGTCGAAGGTAGTCCTTACAACCGCCGGATCACCGCTACCACCGAAATGCGCATTTCGGGTCCGGCGGCGGGACACCCGCTAATGCGCACAAAGGCCGATCCCACGGGCACGCGCGTCCTCGGTATGCTGAACAACTGCGCCGGCGGCATGACCCCGTGGGGCACGTGGTTGACCTGCGAGGAGAACTTCAACGGCTATTTCTGGGGCTCCGTCGTCGGCCATCCCGACGAGCAGGCACTGAAGCGCTACGGTGTGCCCTCGAACTGGTACAACTGGGGCGCCTACTACGATCGCTTCGACATCGCCAAGGAACCCAACGAGGCAAACCGCTTCGGCTGGATGGTCGAGATCGATCCGATGGATCCCAAGTCGGTTCCGGTGAAGCGCACCGCGATGGGTCGCTTCAAGCACGAGGGCGCCGGCGGCGTCGTCAACAAGGATGGCCGATACGTCGTCTACTCCGGCGACGACGAGCGTTTCGACTACGTCTACAAGTTCGTGACTGAGGGGCGTGTGAACGCACGCAGCCGCGCGGTTAATCGCAACTTGCTCGACAAGGGCACGCTGTATGTCGCCAAATACAACGCTGATGGCACAGGCGAGTGGCTGCCGCTGGTCCATGGCCAGGGCAAGCTGACGGCCCAGAACGGCTTCCGCGATCAGGGCGAGGTGTTGATCAACGTGCGCGCAGCGAGCGATGCGCTCGGCGCGACGCGGATGGACCGGCCGGAGGACATCGACGTCAATCCGCGTAACGACAAGGTCTATCTGATCCTGACCAACAACGGCAACAGAACGCCCAACCAGATCGACGCCGCCAATCCGCGTGCGAGCAATCGCTTCGGTCACATTATCGAGATGATGCCGGATGGCCGCGACCACGCCTCGACCAAGTTCCGGTGGGAGATCCTGGTCAAGTGTGGCGATCACACCATCGCCGCGGTCGGTGCCAGCTTCAATCCCGCGACGACGAAAGACGGCTGGTTCGGGATGCCGGACAATTCGATGATCGACGGGCGCGGACGCTTGTGGATCGCGACCGACGGCAACTCGCCGCAGGCGACCGGTCGCGCGGATGGCGTGTGGGCCATGGAGACCGAAGAGCCTGCGCGCGGCACGGCGAAGCATTTCTTCCGTTGCCCCAACGGTGCGGAGCTGTGCGGCCCCTGCATGACGCCCGACATGACGACGTTCTTCGTCGCCATCCAACACCCCGGCGAGAGCGAGGATCCCAAGGTGCTTGCCACCTTCGAGAGCCCGAGCACGCGTTGGCCAGACTTCAAGCCCGACATGCCGCCGCGTCCGGCCATTGTCGCGATCACGCGGCGCGGCGGCGGGAGGATCGCGTGATGCATCGCATTCTAGCACTTGCAGTAGCCGCGGCATCGCTGGTCGGGACGCACGCCCACGCGCAAAGCGGCCCGCGCGCCTTTACCTTCATCGGCTGGGGCGACGTGCCCTACGCGATCCCCGGTGACTACGTGAAGGTCGACCGGCTGATCACGGCGATGAACGCGGTGAAGCCTGCGTTCTCAATCCACGTTGGCGACATCAAGGCCGGCAACACGCCGTGCTCCGACGAGGTGTTCAAGCGCGCGCTCGACCAGATCCAGACGGTCGAGCACCCCGTGGTCTACTCGATCGGCGACAACGAGTGGACCGACTGCCATCGCGCAGACAACGGCAAATTCGATCCGCGCGAACGGCTCGCCAGGGTGCGCCAGATGTTCTTCCCAAAGCCCGGGCAGAGCCTTGGCAAAGTCCCCATGGCGCTCGAGAGCCAGGCGCTGGCGGACCCCAAGCTCGGGAAGTTCGTCGAGAACCAACGCTTCGTGCGCAATGGGGTGATGTTCGTCATTCCGCACATCGTCGGATCGAACAATGGATTCGAGCCGATTGATCCGAAAGCGACCGAGGAGTTCTTCGAGCGTAATGCCGCCAATGTCGCCTGGATCAAGGAAGGGTTTGCGCTTGCCCAGTCCTCTGGCGCCAGTGCGATGGTCATTGCTTTCCAGGCCAACCTTTATGACACGCGCCGCTCCGCCGGCACGTCGATTCCGGTCTCCTCTGGCTTCCTGGCGACGATCCGCGAGATCGCGGCCGGTGCGCGCGCATTCGGCAAGCCAATGCTGGTGATGCACGGAGACCAGCACACGCTGGAGCTGGAGTTGTTCCGCGACGTGCAGTTGCGACCGGTCCCCAACGTGCTCCGTCTGCAGCTTTGGGGTGAAGGCAAGGTCCACGCCATGCGGATCATCGTCGATCCCGACATGCCCGGCGTATTCAGCTTCGCGCCGCTGATCGTACCGGAGAACGGCGCTTTTTGAGCCGCGTGGGGATGGCTGCGTGAGGCTGCCTGCGTGAGGCTGGCCATATGAAGCTGGCCGTGGGCGCGTCGCGTGGTTGTGGTGGTGCGTTTGCCGGTTCGGCCACGACAGAACGACTGGCACGACGCGCGCCAGCGCTGCGTCGGAACTGGAAGCGGGGGCACCAGGACGCGACACAGAGCTGGTCGTCTCCGAGAGCGCTACCTGGCGGGGAGCGCGCCCGATCCAATCGACTGCCAAGCACACCGCCAACTAAAATAACACGTAAGCGCGGCAATCCGGGCAGCCATTCCAAGATGCGTTTGACAAGCGATCAACTTTCTGAATCGTTGCGTCTCGTCAATGATCACAGGATCGCATCGGGGTATGACATCGTGATGAAGGGCGGTGGCTCAACTGCAACGCCGCGACGTCTGTCTCGGAGATATCGAGCGGCGTTACCAGTTGGCGACGATCAGGCTGAGACCCATCGTGAAGAGCAGCGAAACGACGAGGTGGTCGAAACGGCGGTTGTCGAGGCGGCGGTAGACCCAGGCGCCGAGTCGGACGCCGATGAAGGTCGCGGGTAGGCAGATCAGCAACGCGCGCCAGAACGCGTAAGGCAACAGCCCGGCCACGGCACTAGAGATGACGGTCGCTGAAAGTATCGTCGTATTGAAGGCCTGGAACAGCGCGCGCTTTTCATCGCGGCTCCACGGCTTGAAGGTCGCCCACATGATCGGCAGTGGGCCCGACAGGCCGGCAAGGCCGCTCATGACGCCGCCGCCAAAGCCGATCGCGGCGTCTGCCAACCGGCCGCCCGCGGCGGCAAGTCCGGTCGCGGCCAGCCGGTGCGAGATGAGGTGGAAGCCGCAGTAGACGACCAGCACGACGCCAACGCCGAACTTGAAGGCGCCGATTGGAACCAGCGGCAAGATCCACGTTCCGATCGGCACGCCAGCGAGTCCGGCCAGAATGAAAGGGGCGACCCGCCGCCAGTCGATGGCATGCCAGATGAGATGAAGCGTTTGCAGCTGGCCGACAACGCCTGCGGCCGCACCAAGAGACGCAGCCATCGCAGGGTTGAGGACGTGGATCCACACGGGAACCGCTGTCAGCGCGGTGCCGAAGCCGGTCAAGCCATTGACGAAGCCGCCAAGCAGCGCGCCGAGCAGGAGCAGCGCAATATCAAGTGCGGATGGCGGCAAGGATCAGTCCTCACGAGCGCACTGGGCCACAGGGTGTTGCGCCTGGGGCACGCCTGGTTGTTGCGGTGTCTTGAAACGCTGGCGATATCGCCCATATGAGTATGCGAGGAGAGCAGGCGCCCGGAGTGGGGGCGGTTCGACCAGCGGGTGCCCGAATGGGGTTCGCAGGTTCTTAAACCAGCTTGCGTGCGGCCGATACACGGGTCTTGCACGCGTCAAGGTCGCTTCCAGCGAGGGCTTTGAGCTATGGCACGTATGTCACTTCTATCGAGCCCCCTGTTGCTCGGCTTCGACGAGATCGAGCGGCTGATCGACCGCGTCGGCAAGAACGCGAGCGACGGCTATCCGCCGTACAATATCGAGCGGATCAAGGCGAATGGCGAGGGCGTTGAGACGCTGCGTATCACGCTGGCTGTGGCCGGCTTCACGCGCGACCAGCTCGACATCACGCTGGAGGACAAGCAGCTCCTCGTGCGCGGAAAACAGACCGACGATCAGGAGCGCGACTATCTTTATCGCGGCATCGCGGCCCGGCAGTTCCAGCGCACGTTCGTGCTGGCGGATGGGATCGAGGTAAGGTCGGCGGACCTTGCGAACGGCCTCCTTTCCATCGACCTCGTGCGGCACGAGCCGCAGCGGCTCGTCCGCACGATCGCGATCGGCGGCAACGGCACTGCGCCATAAACGTTGTTCTGCAAAAGCAGAAATATACAGCAGTGCTGCCCAATTGCCGCACCAGAATCAGTGTAGTGTGACATGCTTCGCAAGCGGCATGGCAGACAGCTTCCCATAAGGAGTAGCGTCATGAACCAGACCAAACGTGGCATCGCAAAGGCCAAGTCGACCGACAAATTGGTCGTTCAAGCCGTGATGAACGAGCGCGAGTTGGCGGCGCTCGGCGGCGGACGCATCGCCTACATCCGAGTGCTGTCGTCCGAACAGGCCAAGGAAATGTATCCTTCGATCGAGGATCTGCCGCCGGGCTTGCAGCTCTATGCGCTGCAGGCCGCCGACGGCACGCCGATCGCGCTGACCGATTCGCTGCAGGCAGCCATCGGCCACGCACGCGGCGACGAGCTCGAGGTAGCGGGCGTCCACTGATCGCAGGCTGATCGTATTTTGGGCGCCGGGCTTAGGGCTCGGCGCCTTTTTCTATGGTGGCGCCGTCCCTTTAGGACGCTCCGCACAATAAGTGCATTACTTTCATGTTCGCAGTATCGCGATAAAATCAAACTCTGTTCGTCATGGCCGCGAAGGCGGCCACCCACGACAGGTCGCAGCTTAAGCGATGATAAGGCCCGGCAACACTCTCGAAACGCAACTCATTTCACCTCTGCGCAGCCGCCCATTGCAGCGCGTCATGGGGGGCCGCCTTCGCGGCCATGACGGTTGTGGGTGGGAGATATCCTAGCAGATCGCCGACGAAACCCGCTTCGTTTATTGTTCGGAGTCTCATTAGCGGCCAGCGGGCCCCATAATGCTGCGCGCCAGTGTTACGACATCTTCTGGCATCGCCATCAATTCGGCCACCATCGCCTGCAGCGGCTCGCCCGCCAGCGGTTCGACCTCGAAACTCTGTTGCAGCGCTTCGGCCTTGAACTCTTCGCTGGCGAGAACCGCATCGAGCGCGCGACGCAGGGCCCTGGCGCGCTCCGCCGGCACGCCGGGCGGGGCAAACAGCGCGCGGCCGATCTCCGATGTGCTGGCGATCACCTTCATCACGTTGCGGTCGCGCTCGCCGTTGGCAAGCTCGACGATCGTGGGCGTGTCCGGCGCCTTGGGGCTGCGGCTCAGGCCGATGGTGTAGAGCAGGCCGGCCTGCTTGCCCGCGATCCAGCCGCGGCCTTCCAGATATTCCCACGATGTCGAGCCGGCGACGTGGATCTCGCCGCGCTCCATGGCGATGCCGAGATCGGCGGAAGCCTTGTAACCGCGCACAACCTTGAAGCGCGTACCGGAGAGCTGGTTCAGGGCGGTTCCAGCAATGGCGCCGAGCCCGGTGGCGCCGGTTGCGCCGAGCACAAGCTCGATCTGGCGGGCGTCGGCGATAGTGCGGGCAGGGGCCGCGTGCCATACGGCGCCCCACCCTCGGAACGAGGCCATGCGGCCGATCCAGACGAAATCCTGCGGCCGGTAGGTGGCCGCGGGATCGATCAGCTTGTTGAGGAACACCGAGGGCTGGGTGATGCCGAAGGTGCTGCCGTCGCGCGCGGCGACGTTGTGCAAGTAGTCGGCAACCCGAATGCCGGAGGCACCAGGCATGTTCTGCGCGACGATGGTGGGATTGCCGGGCAGATGGCGTCGCATGTACTTCGCGGCAAGGCGGCCGGCGCTGTCGAAGCCACCGCCCTCCGCCGAGCCGATCACGAGCTGAAGTGTGCGGCCCTTGAAGAATGACTCAGGGTCCTGGGCCAAGGCGGCGGGCACGGTAGAAAGCGCCAGCGCCGCGGCCAGTAGCGAACGTTTTCCGGTCGAGAGCCGTGCCATCAGCAGCCTCGTCTATTTCGGCGCCGAAGGCGGCGGGGGAATGTCGATCCCCGGCGGCCCAGTCAGCACGGGCGGGCCGCTGGGAATAACCGGCGGGCCGCCGAACGGGTTGCCCGGCGGTGCCCCCAGCGACGGCTGGTCGATCCGGATCTCGATTTTCGAGGCGTCGACTTTTGGTTTCTCGAGGAAGTAGGTCACCGTACGCGGGAAGAAGATCAGGATCGCGCACAAGATCAGCTGCAGGAACACCCAGGGGATCGCGCCCCAATAGATATCCGAGCTTTTGACTTCCTTGGGCGCAATGCCTCGCAAGTAGAACAAGGCGAAGCCGAACGGCGGGTGCATGAAGCTCGTCTGCATATTGGCCCCGAGCAGCACGCCGAACCAGATCAGGTCGATGCCGAGTTTTTCCGCGGCCGGTGCCAGCAGCGGAATGATGATGAAGGCGATCTCGAAGAAGTCGAGGAAGAACGCCAGCACGAACACGAACAGGTTGACGAAGATCAGGAAGCCGACCTGCCCGCCCGGCAGCGACGTCAACAGAGTCTCGATCCATTCCTTGCCCCCGACGCCCTGGAACACCAGGCTGAACACGCGCGAGCCGATCAAGATGAAGACGACCATCGCGGTGATGCGCATGGTCATCTCCATGCCCTGGATCATCAGCGGCCAGGAGAAGCGGCCGTTGAGCCAGGCCAGCGCTATGGCGCCGACGACGCCCATGGCGCCGGCTTCGGTCGGCGTGGCGAGACCCATGAAGATCGTGCCGAGCACAAGGAAGATCAGCACCAGCGAGGGCACCATGCCGCGCATGCAGCGCCAGAACAGCGGCCAGCCACGCAACGTGCGGGCCTCGGGCGGCAGGGCCGGCACGGCATCGGGCCAGATCCGGCTGACGATCCAGACCCAGATGCAGAACAGGGCGATCTGGATCATGCTGGGAATGATCGCGCCCAGGTACATATCGCCGACGGACTTGCCGAGCTGGTCGGCCAGCACGACCAGCACCAGCGACGGCGGCACGAGCTGGGTGACGGTGCCGGCGGCCGCGATCACGCCGGTGGCATGGCGGATCGAGTAGCCGTATTTCATCATCACCGGCAGCGAAATGAGGCCCATCGCGATCACCGAGGCCGCAACCGTGCCGGTGATTGCGCCAAGGATCGCGCCGACGATGATGACAGCATAGGAGAGGCCGCCGCGCACGCCGCCGAACAACTGCCCGAAGCCTTCGAGGAGATCCTCCGCCAGGCCGGCGCGCTCGAGGATGGCGCCCATCAGCGTGAAGAACGGAATGGCCAGCAGCAGGTCGTTGGAGACGACGGAGAACAGCTGATAGGTCAGGTTACCGAAATAGATGGGATCGATGAGGCCGAGTTGCAGGCCGATGATGCCGAAGAACAGGCCGATCGCCGCCAGCGAGAATGCGGCGGGGTAGCCGACGATCATGCCGACGATGAGCCCCATGAACATCAGGGGCGCCATGTTGTGCTTGAGAAGCTCGATCATTGCAGCGGCTTCTCGTAGACCGCGTGCTCACGGACGTAGTCGGTGGTCAGTGCAGCGATGCATTTGATGATCTCGGAGATGCCTTGCAGCAGCACGAGGAAGAAGCCGACCGGCAGCAACAGCTTGACGGGCCAGCGCGGCAGGCCGCCCGCGTTGGAGGAGGCCTCGTTGATCCGCCAGGAGTCCACGAACCACGGCCAGGTGAAGTAGATCAGCAGCAGGCACATCGGCACGAGACAGAAGATCGCGCCGAGCAGATCGATCCAGGTCCGTGTGCGCTCCGATACCCAGCCATAGAACAGGTCGACCCGGACGTGCTCGTTGACCTTCAAGGTGTAGGCCGCACCAAGCAAGACCATGCCGGCGAACATGTACCACTGCGCTTCCAGGAAGCTGTTGGAGTAGTTGCCATACCAGCGGAGCAGGCCTTGCAGCGCGGGAAACGCGCGGCCCTCGTCGGTGAGTTTGACGATGGCGCTGATCGAATAACGGAAGGCCGCGTTGAAGGCACTTACGAGGGCCGCGATCAAGACCAGCCAGACGGCGATCCGGCTGATGGCCTGATTCAACCGGTCGATCGCGGTGCTGACAGCCAGCAATCGTTGCATCGAGCCTCCCCTCGCGGCGCTGCTTTCCTGCGCGACGGGACGATTGCCCGTTCTCTCGTCGCGGCGAATGATTTGACCTTGTGGCCTTCACCCCCATATGTCCGTGGGCCCATTCCGGTCGTCAAGTTGGCCTTTGGTGGCTGACGACTAAGCTAGGCGTGCCGCTGGCGGTGCTTGGTCGACCGCGGCCGGAATAGGGATCGAGCGTAGGATCGAGGCGAAAGCACGTATGTCAGTCACACAACAGCAGATTCTGGCGACCCTCAAGCGCATCCGTGGGCCGGATCTTCAGGGCAACATCGTCGAGCTTGGGCTCGTGTCGGAGGTCGTCGTCCGGGATGGGCGGGTGTCGTTCTCGATCACGGTGCCCCCGGAACGGGCCGGCGAGCTCGAGCCGCTGCGACAGGCGGCCCAGCAAGTGGTCGCCGAACTTGAAGGCGTGAGCGCGGCCACGGTTGTGCTGACGGCAGATCGTGCCGGTGGACGTGCGCCGGCTGCAACGGCAACAGCAGCGGCTGGGCCGGGGGCCCGCGCGGAGAGCCCACGGGTGGCGGCTGCCCGAAGCGCGCAAGGTGGAGCCGCGCAAGGCGGGGCGCCCGCTGCCGCGCAGTCCCACGCGCATTCTCATTCCCATTCACATCAGCATGCGCCGGCCGCTGCTGCCGGGGCGCCCCGGGCCGCAACCCACGGCGCGCGAAAACCGGGCGCGGTGCCCGGGGTGAAGCATCTGATCGCGGTCGCGTCCGGCAAGGGCGGTGTCGGCAAATCGACGGTGGCGGTCAATCTGGCGCTGGGCCTGGCCGCGCTCGGGCACAAGACCGGCATCATGGATGCCGATATCTACGGGCCATCGCAGCCCAAGCTGCTGGGCTTGTCGGGCAAGCCCAAGGTCGGCGCCAATAACCGTCTGATACCGATGGAGGCATACGGCATCAAGGTGATGTCGATGGGTTTCATCGTCGACGAGGCGACGCCGATCATCTGGCGCGGGCCGATGGTGGTGTCGGCGCTCAATCAGATGATGCGCGAGGTCGAATGGAACAGCGGCGGCGAGGATCTCGACGTTCTCGTGATCGACATGCCGCCGGGTACGGGCGACATCCAGCTTTCGATTGCGCAGCAGGTGCCGTTGGCCGGCGCGATCATCGTGTGCACGCCGCAGGACCTCGCGTTGATCGACGCGCGCAAGGGGCTGGCGATGTTCCAGAAGGTCGATGTGCCCGTGCTCGGCATCATCGAGAACATGAGCTACTACCTATGCCCGAAGTGCGGTGAGCGGGCGGAGATCTTCGGCCACGGCGGCGCGAAACACGAGGCCGAGAAGCTCGATCTTCCGTTCCTCGGCGCGATCCCGCTGCACATCGAGATCCGCGAATTGTCCGACAGCGGAAAGCCGGTCGTCGCAACCCATCCAGAAAGCGCGAACGCGCGCGTGTTCCTGGAGATCGCGGCGGCGACGTGGGTTGCTATCGAGGCGAGTGCGGCGGGCAAGGCCGAGCCACCGCGATTGGACGTTTCGACCGACAAGGCCTCGCTCAAGGTCGCGTTCGAGGGTGGCGCCAGCTACGATCTACCGGCGGAGTTGCTGCGGGTGACGAGCCCGTCGGCCGAGGTGCAGGGCCACAGCCCCAGCCAGCGCGTCACGGTGCCGAAAAAGCGTAACGTCAAGATCAAGGAGCTGCGGCCGGTAGGCAACTACGCGGTGCGGATCGTGTTCGACGACGGCCACGATACCGGCCTGTTCTCTTGGGTATATCTGGCGGAACTGGGCCGCGAGAAGGAGAAGAAGTGGGCGCAGTATCTCGCGGAGTTGGAGGCCAAGGGATTGTCGCGGGGATAGGATACGAAGGAGCTTGCGACGTGAAACAGCGCACAAGCTGAGCCGAGCGATTGTAACGGTGTTGGGCGAGGTGGTTTGACGACGAGGCACCGTTAATGCCCGACAGCATCGTATTCTTCGCATTCGTAGGCTTTGCCGCCCAGCTCGTCGATGGCGCGCTGGGCATGGCCTACGGCGTGACCGCGACCACCATCCTGTTGAGCTACGGCACGTCGCCGGCGATCGCGAGCGCCAGCGTCCATACGGCGGAAATTTTCACGACCGCTGCGTCCGGCGCGTCGCATTGGCGGTTGGGTAATCTCGAGCGCGGGCTGCTGTTGCGGCTTGCCGGGCCCGGCATGGTTGGCGGTGTTCTCGGCGCCTATGTGCTGACGGCGTTTCCCGGCGACAAAATCAGACCTTTCGTGGCGATGTATCTGTTGGTGGCGGGTGCAATCGTTCTGGGGCGAGGTCTGCGCAGGCATCGGCAGGACCATGTGCTGGGACCCAACAAGGTCATGCTATGCGGGCTCGTGGCCGGCTTTCTAGATGCGGCCGGCGGTGGCGGATGGGGGCTTCTGGTAACGTCGAGCCTGGTCTGGGGCGGGCTTACGCCGCGCAAGGCCATCGGCACGGCGTGTCTTGCCGAGTTCTTCGTGACGACGGCGGTGTCGGCGACGTTCGTCGCAACCATCGGGCTGCAAATGTGGCCGGTGATCCTGGGGCTCATCATCGGCGGTGTGATTGCAGCGCCGATTGCGGCATTGGCGGCGCGGCACATGCCCGAGCGCGCGATGATGATCACAGTTGGGATGCTCGTAATGGGGCTCAGTGTACGGGAGATATTAAAGGGCTTAGGCGTGGTTTGAATGAGCAGGTCGCGTTGTGGCTCTTGAAATCACGCGGGTGGTCTTGCATGTTCCGCCGCGCTTCACGCAGAGGCGGGACAATCGAAACATTGGGATCCCCCGGGAATGACCGCAAACGATCTGTTTTCACCCCTCGCGCTGGGCGACATCAAGCTGCCGAACCGCGTCGTGATGGCGCCGCTGACGCGTAGCCGGGCCGGTGCGGGCAACGTCCCGCAGCCGCTCAACGTCGAATACTACCGGCAGCGGGCCAGCGCGGGCCTGATCGTCAGCGAGGCGACGCAAGTTGTGCCGGAGGGGCAGGGCTATCCCAACACGCCGGGCATTCATTCGGACGCTCAAGTCGCGGGCTGGAAGACGGTGACGGACGCGGTGCACGCGGCCGGCGGGCGGATCGTGCTGCAGCTCTGGCACGTCGGCCGCGTGTCGCATCCGGTGTTCCAGCCGGGCAATCAGCTGCCTGTGGCGCCATCGGCGATCGCACCGAAAGGTCAGCTCTACGGGCCGGACTGGAAGAAGATCGACTACGTTGCGCCGCGCGCGCTGGAGCTGGCTGAGATCCCGGGCGTGATCGAGGGCTATGTGGCAGGCGCGCGCAATGCCAAGCGGGCAGGGTTCGATGGTGTCGAGGTGCACGGCGCCAACGGTTATCTGCTCGACCAGTTCATCCGCGATGGCTCCAACACGCGGACGGATTCCTACGGCGGCAGTGTCGCCAACCGCGCGCGGTTGACCTTGGAGGTCGTGGAAGCGGTTATCGGCGTGTGGGGCGCATCGCGGGTCAGCATCCGGTTGTCGCCGCTCAACCCGAACAACGACATGGCCGACAGCAATCCGAATGCGACGTTCGGCTATGTCGCGCGCGAGCTGGCGCGGTTTGGTATGTCGTATGTGCACGTGCTCGAGCCGGTTGCAACGCCGGCCGATCAACAGGTGCTCGGCACGATCAAGGCGGCCTGCGGTGCGCCCGTCATCGCCAACAACGGCTATACGCTGGAGACGGCGCAGGCGGCGATCCGCGCAGGCCAGGTGGATGCGGTGGCGTTCGGCAAGCTGTTCCTCGCCAATCCGGATTTGCCCCAGCGGCTGAAAGCCGGCGGGCCGCTCAACGAATGGGACATGAAGACGTTCTACGGTGGCGGTGCGGCGGGCTATACGGACTATCCCGCCCTTCCCGCGTGAGAATGCATCTGCGAAAGCTAAATGCAAACCATTGCGGCAGCGCATGAATTCGTACTATTGCGGTTCAAGGTTCTGCTGCTTCAATGAAGGGTCATGCGTATGTCGTGCGTATCGAGAGTTATGCGGGCTCCGTTTGCCGGTGCTGCCGCCGCCGCTATGGCGCTTTACGTACTGGCCGCCCCCAGCGCTGCATTGGCGCAGGCGTGCGGCAACACGGGGGCCGGGTTCGATGCTTGGCTGACCGGCTTCAAGTCGCGCGCGGCCGCGGCCGGCGTTCCAGCAAGCGCCATCGGCTCGGGGCTCGCCGGGCTCAGTTACGATCCAACCGTGATCAGCCTCGACCGGGGGCAGCGCTCGTTCAAGCTCAGCTTCGAGCAGTTCTATGCGCGGCGGGTGTCCAGCTCGCTCATCTCGCGCGGCAAAAGTCTGATGGCGTCGAACGCGGCGCTGCTGAAGAGCATTGAGCAGCGGTACGGCGTTCCCGGCGCGGTACTGATCTCGATCTGGGGTCTGGAGACGAACTACGCGCGTAGCAGCGGCGGGTCGAAGTCGATCACGCGTTCTCTGGCCACGCTTGCCTATGATTGCCGCCGCGCGAAGTTCTTCGAGAACGAGTTGGTCAATGCGCTGCGGATCATCGGCCGCGGTGACATGAGCGTCGCGGAGATGCGTGGTGGCTGGGCCGGCGAGATCGGGCCGATGCAGTTCCTGCCGTCGAGCTACGTCAAGTATGCGGTCGATTTCGACGGTAACGGGCGGCGCAATCTGATGAACTCCGTGCCGGACATGCTGGCGTCGACCGCGAACTATCTCAAGTCGTACGGCTGGAAGCCGGGCCAGGCGTGGACGCCGGGCGCGCCGAACTATGGCGTGATCCAGCAGTGGAACAAGGCCGAGGTCTACGCGCGCACGATTGCGGTGATGTCGGCGAAGCTGGCGGGTGGCTAGGCAGGCGATTTGTAGGGTGCAATAGCCGTTTTCCGGCGTATTGCACCGGCGACGTTGCAGCGGTGCAAAACGCCCAAGCGGGCTATTGCACCCTACGAAGAATGGTTTCAGCTTTTCCGCCGCAACCTCGCCGCATAGAACCCGTCCATGCCGCCGTGCTCCGGTGATGTCCCAGGCGTGTGAAACGGCATCGTGCGCAGATCGCCGGCGGCAGTGATCCAGGCGGGATCGATGCCGGTAACGTCATCGGTGATCGGCTCGCGCGCGAGGTCGGGATTGCCAGCGAGAATCCGCTCGATCTGCCGTTCGCCTTCCTCCGGCTCCAGCGAGCAGGTGCAGTAGACGATCAGGCCACCCGGGCGGACGAGGGTGATGGCGTGGTCGAGCAGGTGCGTCTGCAGATCGACGAGCTGGGCCATGTCCGTCGCGCGCTTCAGGTGAAGAATGTCGGGATGGCGGCGGATCGTGCCGGTGGCGGTGCAGGGCGCATCGAGCAGCACGGCGTCGAACGGCTGTTCCGGCCGCCAGGTCAGCACGTCGGCGGCGACGATCTCGGCCTGAAGCTGCAGCCGGGCCATGTTCTGGTGCACACGCTCCAAGCGTTGGGGCGTGAGATCGACGGCGGTGACAAGGGCGCCGCCGGCGGCGAGCTGGGCGGACTTGCCGCCGGGCGCCGCGCACAAGTCGGCGACACGCTGGCCGCTTATGCCGCCAAGCAGGCGGGCCGGAAGAGCGGCGGCGGCGTCCTGAACCCACCACGCCCCTTCGGCAAAGCCGGGCAACTCGTCGACGCGGGCACCGGGGTTTGCAAGGCGCACGGTGCCCGTGCGCAGTAGCTCACCACCCAGGCGGGTGGCCCATTCGGCGGCTTCCGATGGAGTTTTGATGGTCAAATCGAGCGCTGGCTCCTCCAGCGACGCGCGGGCGATGTGGTCGGCGCTTGCTTCTCCGTAGGCTGAGCTCCACCTCGTCCACATCCACGCGGGGATGTTCTGGCGAGCGCCCGGCAACGTCGCCAGGATCTCCCGGCCGCGCTCGGAGGTGCGGCGGAGGACGGCGTTCGTCAGCCGGTCGAAACGGCGGGCGCCGCGGTCACGGCGGGCCTGATCGACGGCGATGCTGATGACGGCGTGCGGCGCGATCTCGAGCACCACGAGTTGGGCCGCAGCGCACAACAGAATCGGCGACAGCAGCCCGCGATCCTCTGGCAGTGGCTTTTCGATGAAGGTGGCGACGACGGCCTCCAGCTCGCCTTTGCGGCGCAGCACCGTGGTGGCGATCAGGCGGGCGAGCGCGCGATCGCGCGGGGCCAGCGCCGCGCCGGGGCCGGAAGAGAATTCGGTGGCAAGCGCATCGTCGAGTGCGCGGCCACGGTCCAGCACTGCGGAGACGAGGCGAACGGCAAGCGCGCGCAAGTCATAGCCAGGTGCGGATGGCGCAGGGGCTGCCGTGCTCTCTTTATTGCGTTCGCCATGCTTGCCGCCATGGCGGCGATCCGGGCCCTGGCCATGGGGGCGCCGCTTGAAGCCCGGCTTGGCCGGTGGCTGGGTGGGCATACTGTTTCCTCAGCCCCAGGGGCCGCTCGAGGGGGAGGTGTTGCCGGTATTACCGGCCCAGGAGCCGCGTGGCATGTCCCCGGCGATCTCGATCGGACGAGGCGCATCGGCGATCCGCTGCCATTCGACGGCGAGCTTTTCAAGTTCAGTAATGCGGTTTTCGATGTTCGGATGGGTCTGGAACCAGTTGTCGAAACCGGCGCCGGTCAGCGGGTTGACGATGAAGACGTGGTTGGCGGCCGGGGCCCTCTCCGCTTCGGGATAGGGCGTCTGGCGGGCGGCGGCGTGGATTTTCTGAAGGGCGGAGGCCAGCCAGCGCGGATTGCCGCAAACGGCAGCGCCGACGCGATCGGCTTCGTATTCACGCGAACGGCTGACGGCCATTTGTACGAGCATGGCCGCGAATGGCGCGACGAGCACGGCCGCCAACACGCCGATCCAGCCGAAGCGATTGCCCTGCGGCCGGCTGCCAAACAGGTAGCCGAACTGCAGCACGTTGGCGAACATCGAAATCGCGCCCGCGATGGTGGCGGCAACCGTCATCGTCAGCGTGTCGCGGTTGCGGATGTGCGCCAACTCGTGGGCGATGACGCCCGCCAGCTCCTGCCAGCTCAGGGTATCCAGCAGGCCGCTCGATACCGCGACCGCCGAGTTGGCGGGATTGCGGCCAGTGGCGAAAGCATTGGGCTGTGGGCTGTTCAGCAGGTAGACTTTGGGCATCGGCAACCCGGCGCGCGCCGCGAGCGTGGCAACGAGTTCGTGCAGACGCGGGGCGTCGGCATGAGAGACCGGCTGCGCCTTGAACATCTTGAGAACGACGGTGTCCGAGTTCCAAAAGGCGAAGGCATTGGTGCCAAGCGCGATCACGAAGGCGATCACCATGCCTTCCCTGCCGCCAACCACGGCGCCCATGGCGACGAAAATGCCGGTCAGGACGATGATCAGCAGGCCGGTCCTGGCGAAGTTGGTCGGCATTGCAGTTCGAAGCCTCCCAGGCTTGATCGACGGCTACTTAGCCAGGCTGTCGTCATGCTATATGGGAAGGCAGCACGCAATCCACCACTGAGATCGGTTACATGACCAAGGCGGAACATGGCGCCCAGACGGCCAACCCTTCGGCCGTAGCGACGCCAGCAGAAGGGGCCGCGCGAAATCTGCCCCCGGCGGCGCAGCGGGCGCTTGCCGAGGCGGCGGAGCGGCGGGCGCGTCAGGACGAAGAGCGCGCGCGGGCGGCGGCGGCAGCCGAGCTTGGCGGCCGCAGCGGTCCCGATCCCGTACGCTACGGCGACTGGGAGAATGGCGGCATCGCGTCGGATTTCTGAGGGCCCCGGCC
The DNA here is from genome assembly GCA_945903565.1 of Devosia equisanguinis. Classification (GTDB taxonomy): domain Bacteria; phylum Pseudomonadota; class Alphaproteobacteria; order Rhizobiales; family Hyphomicrobiaceae; genus CAMDPA01. Next base: position 19,699 of record CAMDPA010000005.1, read on the forward strand.
CAGAGGGCTGAACCGCCCCCCGACATCGGGGCGTTCGGATTTGGAGCGTTCCAGCGTGGGACAGTCCCATGGCTGACGGTAGGGTTTTGCTCAGATCTCAGACGGAGCAGGCATGGTTGGCACGCGCTTGGCCCGGGCGTTCGGGCCTGCAGGCCGCCTCTTCGCCCATTCTGCTTCCTTTCGGCACGCCATTAATAGCCTGTAAACCGATCTGAAAGGTGGGCGGCGGCCTTCCGGCGGCGGCGGCACCGGCAGGCATCGCGATTGCATTCCTCCCTGGCAAGTCAATGCCACCCCGCAGGGAGCCCCCCATGTTCAAGTCCCCGATCACCGCCGCCTCCAAGTTCCATAGCGACGAGAAGGGCAGCGTCGCCATCCTGTTCGGTCTGACGGCGGTCGTGGTGACGATGGCGGTCGGTATGGCATTCGACATCGGTCGGTCGATGTCGTCCAAGACCAAGGTTGCTCAGGCGGCCGACGCCGCAGCGCTTGCTGCCGCTAAGGGCTTGAGGCTCGAGGGCCTGAGCGAGGCCGAGGCCATTACGCTGGCCAAGAAAGTATTCGCCGAGAACATGCGCCACGGCAGCGGCAATTGGACGAAGATCGACTCCGTGAACGTTACCATCGACCGCAATACGAGCCAGGCCACCGTCGACGTCAAGTCGCACGTGCCCACGACGTTTGCCGGTGTCGCCGGTATCGAAAAGATGAGTTCGCCGGGCACCGCCACCGCGCTGTTCGAGAGCCGCGACATCGAGGTCAGCATCCAGCTCGATCTTACCGGCTCGATGTGCAACCCCTGCTCGAAGCTGGATGACCTCAAGGAGGCGACCAAGGATCTGGTCGACATCCTGATCCCGTCGTCGCCGACGGCTCAGAAGGTGCGGGTTGCGTTTGCTCCGTTCTCGGCTGGTGTCAATGTCGGTTCGTACATCCGCGACGTGAACGGCAATCGCGCCTCGGCCAACAACTGCGTGTACGAGCGCAAGACGGCGACCAACGCGCTGAGCGACGCCGTGCCCGAGGGTGACGATGCCTTCAAGATCCGGTCCGACCTGACCGGTGCCGTTCAGCCTTGCCCGAACGCCGAGATCGTGCCGCTGACCGACAAACGCGAAGTACTGAAGACCGCAGTCGATGGCTACCGGGCGACATCTTCGACCGCCGGGCATCTCGGCACATCATGGGCCTGGTATCTCCTCTCGCCGAAGTGGAAGGACATCTGGCCCACTGCTAGCACGCCAGTGGAGTACGGCACGGCGAAAACCGACAAGATCGTGATCCTGATGACGGACGGCGCCTACAATACGATCGGCGGCGTCATGTACGGCGACAACTCCGCTCAAGCGGTTCAGTCTCGCAACATGTCGGTCGAACTGTGCACCGCCATGAAGAATCTGAAGAATGAAGACATGAAGGATGCGAACATCAGGGTCTACACCGTCGGCTTCAAGCTCGACTCGCCGAGTGCGGTTGCCACGCTTAAAGCCTGCGCCGGCCGCAAGGGCACCTCGCACGTGGGCTTCCACTTCGAGGCGACCGATGGCGAGGAGTTGCGCGCCGCCTTCAACAACATCGCCACCGACATCATGCGGCACTCTTGACGAACTGAGGGTTCGGCCCGCCGTCGCAAAATCCATGGCAATTGAAAAGGGGCGCTTCGGCGCCCCTTTTTGCAAGGTCGTTCCAATCGCTCGTACGTCAGCCCGCCGCCCGCTTGTTCAGCCGGTTGTTCACGAGATCATCGACGACGCTGGGGTCGGCCAGCGTCGTGGTGTCGCCGAGATTGGTGAAATCGTCCTCGGCGATCTTGCGCAGGATGCGGCGCATGATCTTGCCGGAACGTGTCTTGGGCAGACCCGGCGCAAACTGGATGACATCGGGCGAGGCTGTTGGACCGATCACCTTACGGACGGTGGCGACGAGTTCCTTCTTGAGTTCGTCGGTGCCAGGCGTGCCGGTCATCAGCGTGACGTAGCAGTAGATGCCCTGGCCCTTGAGATCGTGCGGGTAACCCACGACCGCGGCCTCCGCGACGGCAGGATGCGAGACCAGCGCGCTTTCGACTTCCGCCGTGCCCAAGCGGTGGCCCGATACGTTCAGCACGTCGTCGACTCGGCCGGTGATCCAGTAGTAGCCGTCGGCGTCGCGGCGGCAGCCGTCGCCCGTGAAGTACGTGCCGGGATAGGCCGAGAAGTACGTCTCGAGGAAGCGCTTGTGGTCGCCGTAGACCGTGCGCATCTGGCCGGGCCAGCTATCGAGGATCACGAGATTGCCGGTCGCTTCGCCTTCCAGGAAGTTGCCCTTGTCGTCGACCAGAGCGGGCTTGCAGCCGAAGAACGGGCGGGTGGCCGAACCGGGCTTGGTCTTGGTTGCGCCGGGCAGCGGCGTAATCAGGATGCCGCCGGTTTCGGTTTGCCACCACGTATCGACGATCGGGCAGCGGCTGTCGCCGACGACGCGGTGATACCACTCCCAGGCTTCCGGGTTGATCGGCTCGCCAACCGAGCCGAGCAGGCGCAACGAGGTCCGGCTGGCGCGTTTGACGAAGTCGTCGCCGGCGCCCATCAGCGCGCGAAGTGCGGTCGGCGCGGTGTAGAAGATGTTGACCTTCCACTTGTCGATGACGTGCCAGAACCGCGAGGCCGTCGGATAGTTCGGCACGCCTTCGAACATCAGCGAGGTCGCGCCGTTGGCGAGCGGTCCGTACACGATGTAGCTGTGACCGGTGATCCAGCCGACGTCGGCGGTGCACCAGTAGACGTCGCCGTCATGGTAGTCGAACACGTACTGGTGGGTCATCGAGGCGTAGACGAGATAGCCGCCGGTCGTATGCAGCACGCCTTTCGGTTTGCCGGTCGAGCCGGAGGTGTAGAGAATGAACAGCGGGTCCTCCGCGCTCATTTCCGTTGGTGGGCAGTCGGCATTGACCTTGACCAGCTCCTCGTGGAGCCAGACGTCGCGCCCCGCGGTCCACGGCACGGGGTTGGCGGTGCGGCGTACGACCAGCACCTTCGCCACGCCCTTCGATTTGGCCACGGCTTCGTCGGTGTTCTTCTTGAGCGGGATCGGGCGGCCGCCGCGCACGCCTTCGTCCGAGGTGATGACGAACGTCGATTCGGCGTCGTCGATGCGGCCGGCAAGACTGTCGGGCGAGAAGCCGCCGAACACGACGGAGTGAACCGCACCGATGCGCGCGCAGGCCAGCATCGCGTAGGTCGCCTCGGGGATCATCGGCAGGTAGATGGTGACGCGGTCGCCCTTCTTGACGCCGTTCGCCTTCAGCACGTTTGCGAACTTGCAGACCCGCTCGTGAAGCTGCCGGTAGGTGATCTTCTCGTCCTGGGTCGGGTCGTCGCCCTCCCAGATCAGGGCAACCTGGTCGCCGCGCTTGGCGAGGTGCCGGTCGATGCAGTTGGCGCTGACGTTGAGGGTGCCGTCCTCGTACCATTTGATCGAGACGTCGGGTGGGCCATAGGTCGTGTTCTTGACCTTGGTATACGGTTTGATCCAATCGAGACGCTTGCCCATCTCGCCCCAGAACCCGGTGGGATCGTCGATCGAGCGCTTGTACATTTCCTTGTACTTGGCATCGTCGACGAAGGCGCGGCTGGCCCACTCAGGCGGCACGGCATAGATCTTCTCGGACATGGTCGGTGTTCCCTTGCATTATTTGTGTGCCGCCGGTGCCGGCAGTGTGTGGCCAAAATCTAGGAAATCGAAGGGGCTGTCGGCAACCACCCCGTTGGTCGAATAGTGGGGCTTGCCGTTGTCAGGCGGCGACCGCCGGTTTTGGGGAGGCAACATCGCTTTCGTTCGGGCTGCTCGAGCCCGTCAGTCCTCGGCGATCGAAGATCAAGTCCTCGTCCTTGCGGTGGATCATGGTGTTCAATATCTCGATTGCCTCCTGCATCACCGGATCGAGTTCGGCGACGCATGTGCGGCGGACATCAAATGCACGGTCGCGAAGCGCGTTTCCCAGGCGTGCCGTAGAATACGGAGCGGCCGATTTCTTGAAATCCTCCACGACCTGCTGGGTTGCCAACAACAGGTGCTCGAAGTTTTCCTGTTCGATTGTGCCGAGCTTCTCGAAGACGACGACGAACTGCATCCGTGCGCCGGGGCAGTAGGCGATCAAGCCGGCGTGCGAGGACTGGATGTTTTCGCTGACCAGTTGGCGGCGCACAGCGGCGCGAATCCGGCTGATCTCCTTCCATTGGAAATCCCGGGCTGCAGTGAAATCTAGCCGATCCGGATTGCGCGCGGCAATCTGGCTCGTTTCGACGAAGCATGCCTGGACCTCCTCGAAGATCGACAGCGTGATCTCGCGCCAGCGCTCCAGGTTCGAGATGAGCTTCGCCGCGGCGAACCGGATCTGGTCGGCCTGCTGGCGCCGCGCAAAACTGCGCTCCTTGCGCCAGCCGAGACAGAGCGGCAGCAGCGTAATGGCGAGGCCGACGATCTTGACGATGTCCTCAAGCTTCAGCCAGTTCGGCATGTCACCGAACTCCCAGCCAGCCGATCACCGCGCCTTGCACGATCAGCACGCCGAGCCAGTGCCCCGCGTCGATCAGAGTGAGCGAGCGCTTTGCCCCCTGGTAGGCGTGGTTGGTCGCGATGGTCGTGGCGACGAAGCCGAGCCAGCAGAAGGCGCCGGAGATCACGCCGTTACGCACGGTGATCTGGCCGGGGCCGAGATGCCCCATGATGCCAGCCAGCACCCAAGCCATGACCAGCAGGCAGACGCCGGAGATGAGCATCGGCACCAGCATGCCGGTCTTCTGAATGTCTTCCATGGTCTTGTCGATTGCGGCCATCCATTGCTTCGACAGGATGCCGTACCACGCCCCCCCGAACAGGAAGCCCGCGACGGCGGCTGCCAAGATCGCCCAATAGTTCATGCCTGCGAATGCCATGGTGAAACGTCCTCCCAACAAATGCTGCGCGTTGATTTCCAGCGCAGCTTAACATGCGGTAGGGGAGGGTCCATCATCCCGCCCGCCAAACCGCGGTTCGCTTGATCTCGCTGTCCTCGAGTTCACGCGTGACGGGAACCTGGTATTCGCGGAGTTTCTCGAAACGGCCACGCGGGAAATAACTCCGCTGGGGGTCGCCGATCAGCACGGCGCTGCCCTGGCGAACGGCGTGCTCGATGAAGGTGAGAACCCGGTCGGCGAGTTCGCGCTCGTAAAACAGGTCGCCGACGATCACGACGTCGAAACCGGTAGGGGGAGCAGCGAGCAGGTCGTCGGCGGTTACGCGCACAGCCGTGGCGTTGACCGCCGCGTTGAGCGCAATCGCTTCGAGAGCTACGGAATCGATGTCGGCTGCGAGCACATCCCGCGCACCGGCTTTCACCGCAGCAATCGCGGTAAGGCCCGAACCAGCGCCAAGATCGAGCACGCGTTGACCCGAAAGGAGGCTTGGTTCATCCAGGAGATAACGCGCGAGCGCCTGGCCTCCGGCCCACGCGAACGCCCAATAGGGCGGCGGCACGTTCATCGCGCCGAGTTCTTCCTCGGTCCGTCGCCAGATCGGCAGCGATTCCTCGGCGAGATGAAGCTGTATCTCGGGCACGAGTGGCGGAGCGATCAGACGCGTGTTCGCGCGGATGAAGGCTTCCCAATCGGTGCTGGACGCAGGCGTCGGTGAGGCCACGTTCAAGCTCCGATCTGGAATTCGATTAGAATTTACGCCAAGCGCCAAACGCGCGCATACTCGACATAACCGATTTCCATGGCCGGCGTGAGGGGCGCGGTGTAGTTGCCGAGCAGCTCCAGCGCGACGGGTGGACGGCGGGCGGTCGAGCGATCGGCATACAGTACCGTGGCGCCGCGGCGGGATGCGCGCTCGAGGAACCCGCCGACCCGGGTGACGAGATCAGGTTCGTAGAAGAGATCGCCGATCAGCACGATATCCGCGTCCGGCGAGCTGGCGAGCAAATCGTCCTCGCTGATGCCGAGGTCGACCCCGTTCATCGTCGCGTTGAGGCGGGCTGCGGCACACGCCATGGGATCTGTATCGTTGGCCATGGCTTCGCGTGCCCCGGCCTTCAGGGCGGCGATCGAGGAGATGGCGGAACCTGAGCCGACGTCGAGTACGCTGCGGCCGGCGACTTGATCGGGATTGTCGAGCAGCCAGCGCGCCAAGGCCTGCCCGCCGGACCAGGCGAAGGCCCAGTAGGGACGTTCCGCGCCCAGCTTTTCCGCACCCAGAAAGATCGAAATCGGTTCGCTGGCGAGGTTGAGGTCGAACTCGGGGACGAGGCCCATTGCGGTGCGTTCGGTTTCTTCACGGACAAATCGGTCGGCGGTTTCGGTGCTGGTCAAGCCTGGATCTTTCTGGGGTCAAGTCTGCCCATGCGGCACACCTCGGCCCATTCGTCGGGCGTCACCGGCTGAACGGAAAGGCGCATGGACGTGACGAGGCTCATCTTGGCGAGCTTGGGATTGGCCTTCACATCGGCCAGCGTCACCGGAGTGGGCATATCACATACAGCGCGCACGTCCACGCATTCCCATTTACCGGTGTCGTCGCTGGGGTCTGGACGGGCGAGCAGGGAAATTTCGATGATGCCGACAATCTCCCGGCCTTCGTTGGAATGGTAGAAGAATCCGAGGTCGCCGAGCTTCATGGCCCTCATGTTGTTGCGGGCGAGATAGTTGCGCACACCGTTCCACGGCTCGCCCTTCTCGCCACGCGCCTTGCACATTTCCCATGAGAAAGCGTCGGGCTCGGACTTGAGCAGCCAGTAGTGAGACGATGACGGAGTAATCGTGGTTTTCTTGGCCATATTTTCTGCTCTACTCCACAAGCACTTCGAGGCCCTTGCGCTTGATGAGCGCCAAGAGCGTGAGGGCGGGGCCGCTGGGGCGACGTTCGCCACGTTCCCACTGGCTGATCAGTCCAGTGGTCACATTCAGGTGCCTGGCGAGAACGGCTTGGCTCACATGCTCGCGTTCGCGCAATGCCTGAATCTCCTTCGGCGACAAATCTTCGACTTTGGCGAGGCAGAGGGTATCGAACTCGCGCATGGTCGTCTTGGCCATCACGCCGGCCTCGTGGGCATCGGCGGCGGCTTCGTGCACCACACGGGCGATCCTGCTCGCGTACTTACGTGCCATCGAACTCGACCTCTATCCAGACGCCGGCCTTGACCAGTTTCTTGACCTGCGTGGCGTTGTAGCCCAGGAACTCGGTGGCCAATGCGCGGAACCTCTCCAAGTCGTCATCGTCGATGTTGTCCTGATCGCTCTTTGCGAATCCATCCACGAATACGGCTCGCGTCTGTGTGCGGTAAAGGACGATCGTGCGGAAGCCGCCTGACCGGCCTTGCCCTGGGCGCGGAATTCTCTGTTTGATAACGCCGCCGCCGAGATCCGCATCGATCAAGCCACGTTCGGCCCGTGCGATGGCCTCAGTCAGCGCCTTATCGTCGATCCCATGGCGACGGGCAAACCGTGTGAAACCCTTGGTCTTGTAAACGTGCACCGCTTCCCCCGCCACGCTCTAATCTATGACACATTGTATTACAATTCAAGCTCCGGCTCCAAAGCCGTTGGCCATCGTCGGGCTGAGGGAAAATCGCAACGCGCCGCGACGACGGCACAACTGTTGGCGCCGTCAGGCGAACCGCTTTAGACTCCCAGCTTATCCAACAACCAAGCGGTGGACACATAGTGACGGAGCTGCCGAAGACGCGGCCGGAAGTAGCGGCGAGAACGCAGGCGGCGATCTATGGCGCGGGCATGTTCTCGAACTCCATGTCGGACGTGGCGGCCGTGGTGCTGCCGCTGTGGCTGGCGGGGCTTGGCTATTCGACGGTGGCGATCGGGCTGGTGGTCGGGGCCAAGCACATCCTGCCGCTGCTGTTTGCGATCCACGGCGGGGCGATGATCGACCGGCTCGGTGCGCGGCGCGTGATGATCGCGGCGGCTGTGACGAGTGCAATCGTGTTGCCGCTGTTTCCGCTCTATCCGGTGCTGGCGATCATCGTGCTGTTGCAGATGGTCAATGGGTTTGCCTCGGCGCTGAGCTGGATCGGGGCTCAGGCGCTGTTCGGGCGCATCCTGATGGGGCATCCCGATTATGCTGGTCCGTTCGCGTTTGCGCTGAGGATGGGCAGTTTCATCGGGCCACCTATCGGGGGGCTCGCCTATGATCTTTGGGGAATAAATGGCGGGATCGCGGTGCTCGTGGTGTGGGCGCTGCTGACGCTCGTGGCCGCCTGGAACCTGCCGCCGAGCCGGGCGCTTCCGTCGGGCAAGCAACGGGTCGGCGTGGTCGATCTGATGCCGCGCGTGGCGGACTACAAGGCGGCGTTCAGGCTGGTCGGCGTGCCGGCGATGGCGACGGTGCTGTCGATCACCGTGTTTCGGATCGCGGCGAGCAGCATCCAAGATTCGTTTTACCCGGTGTTCCTGACGTCGATCGGGCTGCCGGCGACGCAGATCGGAATTCTGATCACGATCTCGTCGGCGCTGGCGGCCGGGGCTGCGCTGTCGATCGGCTGGATGACGCGGCGGATGGATGCGTTGTGGCTGCTGGTCGTGTCGTCGATGGGCTCGATCCTGTTCATCGCGGTGACGCCCTTGTTCACGGCGTACTGGATGCTGGTCGTGCTGGCGGCCGTGCGCGGCGTTTGCATGGGCGTGAGCCAGCCGTTGATGCTGTCGCTGCTGGTTAGCGCGGCGGAGCGCAACGAGCAGGGGCTCGGCGTATCGCTCCGTACAACCGCCAACCGCGCGGCTGCGGCGGTCACGCCAGTAACGATGGGCCTGGTGGCAAGCGTTGTCGGACTGGGTGCGAGCTTCCTGGTGATGGGCGTGGTGCTGATGGGCGGGATGGCCGTGGTGGGGCGGCGTGTGCTGAAGGGACGCGGGCGGAGCGGGACAGGTTCGTAGGCTGCCCCCAATTCAACGCGGCACAGGCAACGCAACACCCAGCTTGCCCCCGAGCTTCTGCAAATCCGCCCACGTACCAGGTGAAATCGCGACGCCATTCTGTGCGACCGACGCGGCATAAGCGCGGTTGCCGCGCTCGCCGGGGAGCAGGAGTTCGTCGAAGCCGGGGCGGCGCGGAAGGCTTTTCACGGCGGCGGCGAGGTTCTCGACGTCGGCCTGGAAGTCGCCGAGCGGGCGGAACTGCGCGATGTCGAGCGCGATGATGATCGCGTTGTGGGAGTGCCGGACCTTGCCGCCGGGTGCGATCATTCCGGCGAGCAGCGGTGTGCCGGCCATCAGGCCCGCGAGACACTCGAGCATGAGCGCGAGGCCGGAGCCCTTCGGACCGCCCAGCGGGATCGGCAGGTTGGCCTTGGCCGGATCGGTCGTGGGGTTGCCGTCGTCGTCGAGGGCGACGCCTTCGGGCAAGGTCTCGCCGCGCTCTTTGGCCTGCGCAAGTCGGCCGATGCCGAGGATCGCCGTCGACATATCGAGCGCAATGGGCCCGTGCTTGCCGCCGGGCACGGCGATCGCAACAGGGCTGGTCGACAAGCTCGGCACGCGGGCGCCGTGATAGGCCATGTTGGGCGAGCCCGCGCTGGCGACGATCGCAGCGAATCCGCGCTCGGCCGCCCAATTCGAGAAGTAGCCGATCGCGCCCGTATGCGTCGTATGGCTGACGATCGCATAGCAAACGCCGACCGCTTTCGCCTGCTCGCAGGCGGCGGCGGTGGCCTTCATCATGGCGACGGGGCCGAACGCCTTGTTCGCTTCATAGACGAGGGCTGCGGGAAGCTTCAGTCGTGTCTCGACCTTGGCCTTGGGGTCCATGTCGCCGCGGTCCATGATCGCGAAATAGCGCGGCAGGCGAAACACCCCGTGCGAGCCGACGTCGCGCATGTCGGCCCAGATCAGCGCATCGGCGACCACGCCGGCATCTTCAGCCGACATCCCGCGCGTGCCGAGAACGTCGACCACGAAGCGTTTCATGGCGGCTTGGTCGAAGATGATGTTCTGAGGGTTCATGTTCATGCTGCCTTGCCGTGTTCGATCAATCCGATTCCGGTCGACGCAGAGCCACGTGCTGCTGGACCGGCGCCGACGGCGTGTCTAAGCTCGTGCAAGCTATAAGTCACGAGCAACGGCAGAGGTTGGTCATGGGGCGTCGAGCAACATTGAACCTGACATGTGCGGCGGTGGGGCTGGCGACGGTGCTGGCATCGACCGCTGTCATGGCGCAGGACGCGGCGAGCTTTTACAGGGGCCGCACGGTGCAGGCGGTGGTGGGATATCCGCCGGGATCGACGTTCGAGCTTTATCTGCGGGTTTATATCCGCCATGTCGGCAAGCACCTGCCGGGCAATCCGACGGTCATCATCCAGCACATGCCGGGCGCGGGATCGCTGACGGCGACCAGCTATCTGGCCAGCGTAGCGACCAAGGACGGCACGGTGTTCGGCATGCCGAACCCGGTCAACACGATCGAGCCGCTGCTCGATCCGGTGCGCACGAAGTTCGATCCGCGCACGTTCAACTGGATCGGCAACCTCAATACCGAAATCTCGACCTGCAGCTTCTGGGCGAAGGACATCAAGACTCTCGACGACATGAAGAAGCGGGAGGTGACGGTCGGCTCCACCGGGCCCGCGTCCGGCTCGACGATCGACGCCGTCGTGCTCGGCAATCTGCTCGGCCTAAAGATCAAGGTGGTGACCGGCTACCGCGTGCTGACGGATATCAAGCTGGCGTCGGAGCGTGGGGAAGTCGATGGCTTCTGCGGTCTGCTCGTGTCGGCGCTTAAGACCGACTACGCGGACGAATGGAAATCCGGGAAGCTGTCGGTGCCGATCCAGATGGGGCTCACCAAGCACAACGATATCGCGAGCGTGCCGAATGCGTTCGATCTGGTGACGAGCGAAGAAGACAAACAGCTCTTCCGGCTGATCTTCGGGCCGTGGGCTTATGGCCGGCCACTGTTTGCACCGCCGGGCGTACCGGCCGATCGCGTGGCAATACTGCGCGCGGCTTTCAAGGCAACGCTGGCCGATCCGGAGTTCGTGGCCGAGGCGAAGAAACTCAACATGGAGATCAACCCGACGGACGGTGAGAAGATCACGCCCATCGTCGACGCGATCCTAAAGACGCCGGAACCGGTGGTGGCGCGGGCGAGGTCACTGCTGGGCGTGGACAAGCGCTGAGGCGCAGGCTGGGTCAAGCAAGCGCAGCGCCGCGCGCCCCAGCAAACGACGCTGATATCATAATTGCGAATTGTCGAGCTTCGCGCAAACGGCGCTCAGCGCCGACCTGCGAACGCATGCATGTATGCGCTTGCCTCGGGCGCGGCCAAGGCGGCTAGCGACGCGATGGGCCATATTGAGACATTGGCCCCGGAGGGGCCATGGGCTGTAGCCATGGGTGCAGCGCAGCGAAACCCGTGGGAGTTGTCGGTTTCCATTCGTTGCCGCCCCGGAGGGGCGGAGGAATTGATCGCGACCGTCAAATCGAAACTCATGCGCCCCGTCTCGCCGAAGGCGAGCCTTCGGCTCGACGGGGCGATACTGAAACGAGGGTGATTTGGGGCTACGGGTTCCGCTGCGCTCCACCCGTAGCTACAGTCCACTGGCCCCTTCGGGGCCGAGGTCTCCGATAAGGTGTCGTGCAAATAAATGGGGCAGCTCCTATTAACGTCGCAACTCGATAAATGCAGCAAACAGGAGTTGCTATCGTTTCGAGCAACTTCTGCGCTGCATCGAATTGCCCTGCAGGCACGTCGGCGCCGCCAGGTGCTCACCCCTCATTTTTCGTCATTCCGGCCCCGGATCGACGTCCGGGGTAAACTGCGGCCGGAACCCAGGTCACGTCGACGGGATGGTGGGGGAGACGAAGGCGCGGTGTACTTTCTGACGCGCTCGCTGCGCCATCGCTTGCGATCTCGATTTCGTGGGTGGGCTGGAGCGCTTCCCACGTAGGTTGGGTCAAGCGTTTCAGCGCGACCCAACATCCACGGCATGCCAGGAAATGTTGGGTCGCGGCCAGTGGCCTTGACCCAACCTACGGCGCCGGTTGTACGTTTGGGATTCACATCAAGCGGAGTGCGCTCTAGGTCCCGCCCTTCGGCGGGATGACGGCAGCGGGTGGGGGCTGCACGTATTCCAATTTTTACGCATAAAAAGACGGGTGGTCTGGCGGGTGTCCCGCCAGTGGGGTCTGGGGCCAGCCCCAGTCGCGCCCTCGGCGCGAATTCATCGATGCGTGCGCAACGCTGACGACCGTCACCGAACGTCGTAGGTCAGGTCGAGGTGCGAGACCCCGCATGCAATGGTAAACGCATCGCGGAGAATGTCGGGTCGCGCAAAAGCTTGACCCGACCGACGTCATCTCTCCACGTTCTTCCTCTCGACAGAGGCCGAGTCCAGCGTCGACCACGTTCTCTACGGCTGCTCCTACGTCGAAGTGATCAATCTACCACGTCGAGGCACGGTCGAAGCATGGTCGATATCTCCTTCCCGCCGGCCCTCGCCGGCCGACTGTCAGTAGCTTTTGGACTTGTCTGGTTTTGATAGCACACGACTTGGCCGCTTCGGCGGGTTCGGATGATCATCGGCGGAAGCAGGGGACGCCGATGATGTCGAGAGAGGCGCGAGCCGTCAGGCGGCGCACCTCTTGGCTTTGCG
>CAMDPA010000006.1 GCA_945903565.1 Devosia equisanguinis
GGCGCTCAGCACCGACCTACGAGCGCACGTCATATGCGAATGCCCTGCACAACGCGCGGATCGTTATTGCGCTTATCCGGCCAATGGAATGGTTATCGCGATGTTACCGTAACGGTCGACTGTCGCGTTCTGGCCGGGATAAAGCACGGTGGTGGAGGTCTGCTCCTCGATCACGGCGGGGCCTTCGATATGCATGCCGGGGCCGAGTTGGCGCCGCCGCCAGACCGGGATCTCGACGGCGGTGGCGCGGTTGAGCCAGGCCTGGCGACGTTCGACCGGTGGGGGGAGTACGGATGGCCCGGGTGGCAACTCGGCCAGAGCGGGCTTGGGGATCATGCCGACGCCGGTCACCTTGAAGTTGACGATTTCGACGGCCTCGCCGTCGGCCATATGGCCGTAACGGCGCTGATGGGCGTCGTGGAAACGTTGGGCGAGTATCGCCAGGCCGGTGGCGCTGGTCATGTCGGGGACGTCGACGGCGACCTCGTAGGATTGGCCGCGATAACGCATGCCGGCGGTGCGCAAGGTCGTGATGCGGCCGGCGGGGATGTTCTCGCTGGCAAGATCGGCGGCGACCTCCTGTTCCATGGGGCGAAACAAGGCGTCGATCTCCGGCGGGGTGGTTGCGTCGAGGCGGGTCAGACGGGTCAGGCTGCGGTCCTGGTGCACGTCGGTCACGAGCATGCCCCAGGCGCTGAAGGTGCCGGGATCGCGGGGCACGAGAATGCGGCCGATGCCGAGCTCGGCGGCGATGCGGGTCGCGATCGTCGGGCCCATGCCACCGAACGGAATGAGCGTGAACTCGCGGGGGTCGTAGCCGCGCTCGACCGTTATGGTGCGCATCGCGATCACGCAGTTGCTGACGAGCACCGCGAGGATGCCTTGGGCCGCTTCGGTCAGGCTCATGCCGAGTGGACGTGCAACATGAGTTTCGACGGTGGTCTCGGCCTTCGCGCTCGAGATCGCCATCTGGCCTTCCAGGAGCGCGTTGCGGGAAAGATGGCCGAGAACGACGAGGGCGTCGGTCAGCGTCGGGCGTTCGCCGCCTCGGTTGTAGCAGGCGGGGCCTGGGCTTGCGCCGGCGCTTTCGGGGCCGACCTTCAAGACGCCTGCAAGTTGCACGGACGCGATGCTGCCGCCGCCAGCGCCGATGGTGTCGATATCGACAGTGCGGGTGCGCAGGGGATGGCGGCCGATCGAGACATCGCTTTTATAGAGGGGGCGGCCGGGGATCACCGCCATGTCGGAGCTGGTGCCGCCGGTGTCGAAGGTGATGATGTTCTCGATGCCGGTTGCATCGCCCAGGAAGCGGCCGCCGATCACGCCAGCCACAGGCCCGGACATGACGGTTTGCACGGGTGTGCGGCCAAGCATGCGGGCGCTGGCAGCACCGCCGTCGGACTTCATCATGAGGGTGCGGGGATTGGCGAAGCGGTCGCGGGCGAGGTCGTCGAGTTGCTGGAGATACCGCGATACGGGTGGGCCGATGTAGGCATTGGCAACGGTTGTGGCCGTGCGCTCGTACTCCCGCCACTCCGGATTCACTTCGCTGGACAGCGAGACGAATAGGCCGGGGGCGACGCGGCGGATGACGTCGGCGGCGGCCTTTTCGTGCGCGGGGCTGGCGTAGGCGTGCAGCAGGCACACCGCGATCGCTTCGACGCCGGCTTCGACGAGGGCGCGGGCGGCGCGTTCGACATCCTGGGTCGAGAGCGGCGCGATCTCCTTGCCGAGGAAATCGAGGCGGCCATGCACCTCGTGGATCAGGTCGCGCGTGGTCAGCATCTTGGGTGCGGGGGCGAACAGGTTGAACACGTCGTCGCCGCGCCACTGCCGGCCGATCTCGTAGACGTCGCGGAAGCCGGCGGTCGTGATCAGGCCGACGCGGACGCCTTTGTCCTCGAGCAGGGTGTTGAGGGCGGCGGTGGAGCCGTGCAGGATCAACGCTACGGCGTCGCGGCCGAACTTTTCGGCGAGATCGGTGAACACGCGTTGCATCACCGCCATCGGCTCGCGCGGGTTGGAATCGTACTTTGCGATCAGCACGATCTCGTTGCGGGTGTCGTCGAAAGCCGTCACGTCGGTGAAGGTGCCGCCAACGTCGATGCCTATGCGGAGCGCCATCTCAAGCCGCCTTTCCGGCGCGCAGGCGCTCTGTTTCGGCGTGGTCGATGGTGTGGTTCGCGCGGATCGCGACGCCGTAGTCGGTGCGCGCCGCTTCGATGCTGACGTAACCGCGCATGACATCGATGCGCACGCGTTCGGGGTCGCGCGCGAACGGATCGCCGTAGCCGCCGCCGCCGCCCATCGCCCAGTCGACGAGATCGCCCTGCTTCAAGCGCAGGCCGGCGATTTTCGAGGTCAATGGCCGCTCCGCGCCATCGGTCGGTGACAACGTGGCGGCGGATGATTTCGCCATGCTTGCGCCGAACAGGCCGGGCGAGGCGTGCTTGAAGCGATCGGTACGCAGATTGACGGTCGCTTCCTCGCCCAACACACGCCATTGCCGGCGCGTGCCCAGGCCGCCGCGGAAGGTGCCCGCGCCGGCTGAATCCGGCACCAGCTCGTAGCGTTCGACGCGCAAGGGGAATTCGGTCTCGACGGCCTCGACCGGCGTATTCATGACGTTGACGACGAGATCGTCCTGCGCGCTGACGCCGTCGCCATCCGCACGTGCGCCGCCGCCGCCGTTGAAGATCTCGTACATCGAAAACCAGCGGCCCGTGTCGGGGTGGCGTCCGGCGCTGGAAAGCGAGCCGCCGGCGCCGCTGGCGGGAGCGGGTACGCGGCCCGGCAGCAGGCGCGCGAGCAGGCGCACGATGACGTTGGTCGTCATCTGGCTGGGCCGCACATACATGTTGCAAGGCGCGGGATAGCGCGGGTTCAGCAGCGTGCCTTCGGGGGGATAGCTGACGCGGACGGGGCGCGAGAGGCCGTCGTTCACCGGCAGCTTGGGGATGAACACCATCTTCACGAGGCACTCGATGAAATTGCGCGACACGCACGAGCGCAGGTTGACCGGCCCGCGCGCCTGGGCGTCGCTGTCGAGCATGAAATGCAGCGTATCGCCCTTCTTTTCCAGCGTGGCGGAGATGCGGAGCGGGCGGGTGAGATCGATGCCGTCGTCGTCCATCCAGTCGGTTTCGGGGCCGTAGAGGCCGTCCGGCAGTTTCGCGATCTCGTGGCGCAATTCGCGTTCGCAGATGTCCATCCAGTCCTGCCAGCACTCGATCACTTTCTCGGTGCCGTGCTTGGCAAACAGCTGCGCGAACTTGGATTGGCCGTAGGCGTTGGTTTTGATCTGGGCGTTGATGTCGCCCCAGGTGACTTCGGGCGTGCGGGTGTTGGCCTCGATCATTTCGCGCAGGTCGTCGTTCATCACGCCCTTGCGGACGATCTTGAGCGGGGGGATCAGCAGGCCTTCCTGGAACAGGTCGGTGGCATCGCCCGCGTTGGTGCCGGGCACCTTGCCGCCGAGGTCGGGCTTGTGCGCGATGTTGCCGATGAAGGCTGCGATCTCGCCATCGGCGAATACGGGCGAGATGAGGGTGACGTCGGTCGCGTGGTTCTGGCAGGCGCGGTAGGGGTGGTTGACGATAAAGGTATCGCCTTCGTCGATGCGGCCACGGAACACCCGCCGGATCTCGCCGACCTGGGCCGCGAGCGGGCCGATGTGGAGGGGTTGCGGTACGCCCTGCGCGACCATGCGGCCGTGCGCGTCGAAGATCGCGAAGGTGAAATCCTGGCTCTCCTTGATGATCGTGGAGTAGCCGGTGCGCAGCATGTTGAGGGTCAGCTCGCGCGCGATTTGCACCGTGGATTGGTAGATGACTTCGAGGTCGATGGCGTTCATGCGTAGGCCTTTGCAAGGGTGTCAGACCCTCCGGGTCTGACACCAGGCGGTGCGGTGCGTTGTGTCGTGAAAAAAGCGAGCGGCTGCGTGCAGGTGTCAGACCCGGAGGGTCTGACACCGCTATTTCACGCCGTACTGCTTTTGCAGGCCTTCGATGAAGCCGGCTTTCTTGAGGGCTTCGAGTGGGGCCATGTCGATGTAGTCGGTGACGTCGCGGCTTTTCACTTTTGTGCCGATGCTTTCGAGCTGCTCGATCACGTTGCGGGCGCCGGGGATCGAGGGGGCGGCGTCGCGTGGCATCAGGCGCTGGAAGTCGGCGTAGGTGGCATCGATGACGACGGCGTCCTTCGTCTTCCAGCGCACGGAGATGACCTCCTTGGCCAGGGCCGGGTCGGACAGCGCGAGATAGGCGCCCTCGATGTAGGCCTTGAGGAAGCGCTCGATGCCGTCGGCGTTCGATTTCAGCGCGTCTTTGGTGACGACGACGGAATCGAAAATCCACGGCGTATTCTCGCCGGCGAGATCGAGCACGATATTGAAGCCGCCCTTCTGCTTGGCGACGGTGATCGCGGGCTCGAGCAGCGGCGCAACGTCGAGGCGGCCGGCGACGAGCGCGCTGTAACGCTGGCCGGTGCCGCCGACCTGGCTGATCGTGATGTCGTTGCGCGTCATGCCCCATTTCTTCAGGGCTATCGAGATGGCGATGTCGGTCTCGGAGCCGAACGTCGAGATGCCGAAGTTCGCGCCCTTGAGATCCTGCGGTCCCTTGAACTTGCCTTGGGCGAAGAATGTGATCGGGATGGTGTTGGCGGTCGACGCGATGGTGCGAACCTCCGCGCCCTGGATGTTGGCCTGAACGACAGGCGCGAGGCCGACGCTCATGCCCTGGATTTCGCCGGACAAGAGAACCTGGATGCCGCGCGAGCCGCCCTCCATCGAGACGATGTCGACCTTCAGGCCGTGCTTTTCATAGAGATTGTGGGAAGCCGCGACGAAGGCGGGGAACACCGTCACGACCGGCGCCGAGATGCCGAACTTGAACGGCTTCAGGGTTTGCGCGTGTGCGCATGCAGACAAGGCGAGCAGCGCTGCTCCAGCGGCGCACAGCAAGTGGCCTGCATTCTTCGAGCGTTCGGTCATCCGGCATCCTCCAGATTTACGGTTCGGCTTGTCATAACGTACGTTCATGGCCCGCGCGGCAGCGGTATCGTGCCGGACGATGGCACCTGCTTGATCATGCAGGGCAGCGCGATCGCCTGGCAGCGGAACATGCCCGGGAACACGCCGGGGGTTGGCCGCTGGCAATCGATACGCCTGTTGTGAGCGAGCTGCCAGCGGGTATAGCCGGGGCCGATCGCCTTGGCCTGCGCGAGCCAATCCTGCAGCGCAAGGCGTTTGGGTTCGACTTCGGTTTTGGCTTCGGCCTGTTCGCCAGCCAACTCGTCCAGGCATTCGTTTACGGCAGCCGTCGCCGGGGCAATGCCAAGGCAGAGCACGCCCGCAACTGCCAGCAGGGCGGGCCCGTGCCGGTGTGAGACGTGCCGATGTTGGAAACGATGCTGCAAGACGCTGACGCCCTCTTCATTGGTCGATTGTGCGAGTGAACATCACATGCCGCCCTGGTCGCCGCCGCCGTCGAAGCTTGCCGGGGCGGTTCGCTCGGCTCGCATGCTGGTCAAGACTTCGTCGTGGATCAAGCCCCAGATGCGATCCTCGATGGCGTGGAAGGCTTGCGTGCGCTTGATGCGAAGCTGGCGCGGGCGTTCGATGCCGATGTCGACGATATCCTTGATGCGGCCGGGGCGGGCAGAGAACACGACCACGCGGTCCGATAAATAGATGGCTTCGTCGATCTGGTGGGTGATGAACAGCACGGTTTTCTTCGCGCGCTGCCAGATGCCGAGCAATTCCTCCTGCATGACTTCGCGGGTCTGGGCGTCCAGCGCCGCGAACGGCTCGTCCATCAGGAGAATGGCGGGGTCCATGACGAGCGCGCGGGCGAGGTTGACGCGCTGCTGCATGCCGCCCGACAGCTCGTAGGGGTAGTGGTTCTCGAAGCCGCCGAGGCCGACCATGTCGGTGAAATGGCGTGCGCGATCTTCCGCCTCGCGCTTGGCGACTCCGGCGCATTCCAGGCCATAGACGACGTTTTTCAACACGGTGCGCCAGGGGATCAGGGAGGCATCCTGGAACACGACAGCGCGGTCGGGGCCTGGTTTCGTGACAGGCTTGCCGTCGACCAGGACTTCGCCGCGCGTGGCGGCGAGGAGGCCGTCGACGATCCACAGGAACGTGGTCTTGCCGCAGCCGGACGGGCCGACGATCGAGACGAATTCGCCCGCGCCGATGCCGAGGCTGATGCCGTCGAGCGCGACCAGCGTCGAGTTGGTGCGGGGCTGCGGATACTCCAGCCGGATATCGCGGGTTTCGAGCTTCGGGGTCATGATCCGCCCCCATGGCCCGGTGGCCGCCAGAGATTGAGCCGCCGCTCAAGGCGTTGCAGCAGGGCTGTCAGGGTGAGGCCGACGACGACGATGGTAAGCACGCCGACGAATACGGTGTCGGTCTGGAACATCGAGCCGGCGCGGTTGATCATCAGGCCGACGCCGGATGCGGAGCCGTAAAGCTCGCCGACGACGATGCCGATCATTGCGCGGCCGATGGCGAGCCGCAAACCGCCGATCAGGAACGGCAGCGAGGCCGGCAGGATGATGCTGCGGAACAATTGCGTCTGCGAGGCGCCGAAGCTGCGGGACAAGCGGACCAGGCGGTGGTCGGTGGTGCGTACCGCCGATTGTGCGGCGATGGCGATCGGCAGCACGGCGAGCAGGAAGATGATGGCGATGCGGATCGCGAACCCGGTGCCGATCCAGATCACCAGCAGCGGCAAGAGCGCGACTTGTGGCGTGGCGTTGAGCGCGGTGAGGAAGGGGGCCGCCGCATACGAGAGGCGGCGATACCAGCCGGTGACGAGGCCGATGGGAATGCCGACGAGGATGGCGAGACCGAGCCCGAGAACGAGTTCCAGGCCGCTCACCGCGAGGTGGTGCCAGATCTCGCCGGTTTCGACGTAGAGGTGCCATGTCTGGGCGAGAACCAGCGAGGGCGCGGAAATGAAAATGCGGCGAATGCGCAGTTTCTCGGCGGCGCTGCCGATGATGGGCGACAGCATGTCCGCCCACCAGCCGCGCATCAGGCCTTCCCAGCAGATGAGCACGGCGGCGAGCACGCCGAGGCCGATCAGCAGGCCTTCGTGCTGGCGCAGGAAACTGGGGTTCGACGGCTGGTTGCTGCTCACCGCGCGCCTCCCGCGGGTGGTCGCCAGCGTTCGAAACGGCGCTCGATGCGGTCGAGGATGCCGACGATCACCAAGCCGGCGAACGTGAACAGCAGGACGCCGACGAATACGATGTCGGTTTGCATGGCGTTGCCGGCTTCCGCGATCATGTGGCCGACGCCGGCGGTGGAGGCATAGAGTTCGCCGACCACGACGCCCAGCAGCGCGCGGCCCGCGCCATACTTGAGGCCGGTGAAGATGAACGGGACCGTGCCCGGCAGGATCAGGCTTGTGAAGATCTTGGTGCGCGAGGCGCTGAAGCTTCGGGCGACACGGAGGAAACGGGCTTCGCTGGTCTTGGCGCCGGACCACGTGTAGATCGCGATCGGCACCACCGCGCCAAGAAAAACGACGGCGATTTTCGACCACAGGCCGATGCCGGCCCAGATCACGATCAGCGGCAGCAGTGTGATCCGCGGTACGGCGTTGAGGGCGTCGATGATCGGGCCGAAGGCGTAATAAGCGCGGCGGCTGAGGCCGATCGCGAGGCCCAGGGGCACGCCGACCGCGATCGACAGCAGGTAGCCCCATAGGAACGCGGAGCCCGATGCTTCGATGTCCTTCCAGATCTCGCCGGAGGAGAACAGCTCGTGGCCGGCGAGTGCCACCCGCGAGGGCGAGGAGATGAACATCGGGTCGGCGAGCCGCAGTGCGGGGGCCAGTTCCCACAGCAGCAGAAATGCGAGCAGCGTGCCGGTGCCGATCAGCGTCGCTTCGCTGGGAAGGCCTGGGATGCGCGATCGGGGCGGGCCGGCTCGATCGGTTGGTGCGCTGGTGGGGCCTGCGTTGGTCATCAACTCGTTCGCGCTTCCTGGCCCTACCGCTCCCGGACGGCCGAGAGAACGAAACGTTGTTTCATTGCGATTACGGCGCACGGTAGGGGGCGGCCGCAAACGCTGTCAAGCTGGCGGCTCGGCCTGCCCGGGTGGTGCTTTGTTTTGTCGATTGCATTCGGCGGTGCTGCTTCGCATGCTGGGCTCGATCGACTTTGCGGAAGCTTGTACGAGGTAGGGCCATGTTCGAACTCGCACCGTTGACGACGACCAGCATCGGGAGTCTTCCGCGGCCGAGGTGGCTCGGCACCACGGTGCGCAGCCGGGTCAGCTTCAGCATCGCGGGCGAGGCGCTGGAGGAAGCCCAACGCGATGCGACGATCGTTGCACTGCGCGAGCAGGACGATCTCGGCATCGATATCGTCACGGATGGCGAACAGCGGCGCGAGAGCTTCGTCTATCAGGCGGCGACGACGTGGGACGGCGTGGACCTCGTCAATCGCGGGACCAAAGCGCGTTATCGCAACCGCGACGATGCCCACGTTGTGCCGCGCATTACCGGGCCGATCCGGTGGCGCGGGCCGGCGCTCGTGAATGAGGTTACAACGCTGAAAGGCTTGACGCGCAAGCCGGTGAAAGTCGCGATCGCCGGGCCGATGACGATCGTCGACAGCACGGCCGACGAGCACTATCGGGACGAAGCGGCATTGGCGATGGATGCGGCGGCCGCCATCAACGCGGAGATGCT
Source organism: Devosia equisanguinis (assembly GCA_945903565.1). GTDB lineage: Bacteria > Pseudomonadota > Alphaproteobacteria > Rhizobiales > Hyphomicrobiaceae > CAMDPA01. Next base: position 8,712 of record CAMDPA010000006.1, read on the forward strand.
GGCGCTGCAGGCGGCGGGTTGCGACTTCCTGCAGATCGATGAGCCGGCGATGACGCGCTACCACGACAAGGTGATGGCGTTCGGGGCGGCGGCTTTGGATCGCTGCCTGGACGGCATTACCGTGCCGGCGCTCGTGCACCTTTGCTACGGTTATCCCGGCGGGGCGGCGCAGCAGCATCACTACACCTATCCCAAGCTGCTCGACCGGCTGATGCAGACGCGCATATCCGGTTTCACCGTTGAGTTCGGGCGGAGCCCCTACGATCCCGCGGTGCTCGCGCCCTATCGGGACAAGCTGATCATGTTCGGGTGCGTCGATCCCGGCAATTCCCCGGCGCCTTCGGTCGATGCGGTGAGGGCGCGGGTGGCGGCGGCGCTGAAGCATCTCGATCCGCGCCGGGTTCTGTTGACGCCGGATTGCGGGTTGATGACGATCAGCCGGGAGCTTGCTCGGCAGAAGCTCGCCGTCATGGTCGAGGCCGCGCGCGGATTGCGGACGTCGATGTGATCGTTTTCGGCTGGTGGTAGAGGTGTCGCGTCATGCCTTATAGCAATCGCAACGGGCTGCGGATCTACTATGAGACGTACGGCGAAGGGCCGCCGTTCGTGCTGGTGCATGCCAATCCGTTCAATCATTGGCTGTGGATGTATCAGATCGCGCGCTACTCCGCGTTCTACCGGGTGATCGCGGTCGATATTCGCGGATACGGGCGCTCGGACAAGCCGGAGACGCCGTTCACACTCGCGGACATGGCGGACGATGTGCTGGGGGTTTGCGCGAACGAGAAGATCAGCCGTGCGATCTTCGGTGGCGTGAGCGTCGGCTCGGGGATCTCGCTGCTGATCGGGCTCGACCATCCGGAGATGGCGGAGGCGCTGATCCTGGTCGGGGGATCGAGCAAGGGCTCGCGCAATATGGACGGGCGGATCGCCGGATTTCTGAGCGACGATCTGCCGGGCTACCAGATGCAGCATCTGAAGGATTGCACCGCGCCGGGCTTTCCCGAAACGCCACTGGGCACGTGGGTGCTCGAGATGTTCAACGCGCAGGCGCCGAATCTGTCGGGCCGCTCGATCGCGCAGATATTCAGGGCGCGCTTGGGGTGCGATATGTCGCCCCGGTTGGCGGGGCTCGAGGTGCCGACGCTGGTCGTCAACGGCGTGCACGATATGTCGCTCGAGGCGGGGCGCTACACGGCGTCGAACATACCCGGCGCGATGCATGCGGTGATCCCGGACGCCGGTCACGCCTGCAACATCGAGAACCCCGCGGCATTCGATGAGGCGGTGGTGCGGTTCCTGACATCGAAGGGATTGTGGCGCGGGCCAGTCAACTATTGAGGTGGCGCATGGGGATGCGATTTGGTGCGGTGGCCTGCGCAGCGGGCGTTGCGGTGATGTCGGTCGTGCTGTCGTGCGGGGCGTTGGCTCAGGCGGCGTTTCCGGAGCGGCCGATTCGTCTCGTCATTCCGTTCCCGCCGGGTGGCGTCTACGACACCATCGGGCGGCCACTGGCGGAAAAGTTGAAGGTCACGCTCGGGGCGTTCGTGATCGAGAACATGGGCGGCGCGGGTGGCGCGCGGGGAGCGGCTGCGGCGGCGCGTGCGCAGCCCGATGGGCATACGCTGCTACTTGCGGGCACCGGTGTCATGGTGATCATTCCGACGGCCGCGCGTCGTCCACTCTACGATCCCGTTCAGGACTTCGAGCCGATCAGCGGATTGGCCGTCGTCGGGTTCTCGTTCGTTACGCATCCCGGGGTTCCCGCGCGCACGCTGAAGGAACTCGTCGCCTATGCGAGGGCGGAGCCGGGAAAGTTGTCGTTCGGCACGCCGGGCGCGGGAACGCTCAACCATCTGACCGGCGAAATGTTCAAGGCCATGGCCGGGACGCCAGACATTGCGCACGTGCCTTATGCGGGCGGCGGCCCGGCGTTGAACGAACTGATCGGCGGGCATATTCCGCTGGCCGTCGTCAACGTGACGGGGCAGGTGCTCGAGTTGCACCGCACGGGCAAGCTGCGCATGCTGGCAATGACCTCGCCGGCGCGGCTGGCCCAACTGCCAGAGGTGCCGACGGCAATCGAGGCGGGGTATCCCGATATGGTCTCGCAGATCTTTGGCGGGCTGTTCGCGCCCAAGGGAACGCCGAAAGCCATCGTCGAGAAGCTCGCGCAAGCCGTCAGTACGGCGCTGGCGGATCCGGAACTGCAGAAGTTTTACGTCGGGGCGGGCTTCGAACCGGAACGCGAAGCAAGTCCGGAAAAGATGCGCGCTTTCCTGCAGGGCGAGCTGACGCGCTGGAAGCCGGTGATCGAGGCGAGCGGTTACAAGTTGGACTAATTCGCCAGCGTTTCACGGGAATCGCCAGGAAAGAGTGCGCTTTTGCGCGACATTTACGTTTTATTCACCACAAGTCTCAGGCGTTCATCAAGCATTTCCGCGCCAATGTAGTCTCCAGAAACAACTGTATCTCCGTGTCGCGGGGAATGGTTTGGATCGCTCGTGGGCGGGGCTTTGATGCGTTGGGCCATACGGCTCTGTGAACTTACTGTAACCTGCGCGACGATGCTTCGCCGGCGGGCCAGCGCCGTCGCGCGTGTCGTGCCGGCCTCGGCAGCCATTGGCCTTTTTCTTGCCAGCACGGGAACGCTGCAGGCCTATGCCGGGTCGATGCTCGGCTATGGAACCACGCTGTGCGGGCTGGCGCTGCTGCTGCTCGCTTTGTTGCGTCCGCATCGCGAGCCGGTGGACCGGCACGACGGCGTGACTGACGCCACGATCGAAGCGGGCATCGAGAATTCTCTCGAGGATCTCAAGGACGGCGTGTGGGAATTGCGCGAGAGCGAGGCGCGCTACCGCGACCTGCTCGACACGCAGGCCAACGTGATCGCGCGTCAGGACGGCACGGGCCGGCTTAGCTATGTGAACAAGGCGTTCTGCCGTGTGTTCGGCTGCGAGCCGGAGGCGGTGCTCGGTCGCGCGTGGCGGCCGGTCGTGCTGGAGAATGAGGCGGCAACACTGGTCGAAGGCGCGCCGCACCGTCGTTATACGCAGCTTCTCGAAACCGCATCGGGCCCGCGCTGGCTGGCATTCGAGGAACATCGCGTTCCCGGACAGGCTGCCGCGACTGGTGAAACCGGCGCGGGCGGGTACGAGGTGCAGATCGTCGGCACCGACGTCACAGAACAGCGCGCATTCCAGGCCGAGCTCGCCGCGGCGCGCGATCAGGCGCAGGCGGCCGACCGGGCCAAGTCGCGATTCCTGGCGGCGATGAGCCATGAGATCCGTACGCCGATGAACGGTATTCTCGGCATGGCCAGCTTGCTCGAGGAATCCGAGCTTTCCGCGGAGCAGCGAACCTATCTGGAAGCAATCGACCAGTCCGCGCGCACGCTGCGGTTGTTGATCGACGAGATCCTCGATTTTTCCAAGATCGAGGCGGGCAAACTGGTACTGGGCAAGGTGCCGTTCGCGCTCGATCAGTGCGTGCAGGCGACCGTGGAATTGCTGGCGCCATCGGCTCACGAGAAGGGCCTGGATATTGCCTGGACCGTCGATCCGCGTTTGCCGTCTCTGGTCGGTGGCGACGAGGCGCGCGTCCGCCAGATCCTGCTGAACCTGATCGGTAACGCGGTGAAGTTCACCGATCACGGCGGCGTGCTGGTCGGTGTGGAGTGCCAGAGCGCGACGGACGGCAAGGTGGGCGTCGCGATCAGCGTCAAGGACACGGGGATCGGATTGTCTCGGGAGGCGATGGGGAGCTTGTTCGCGGAATTCGGACAGGCGGAGAGCGAGATTTCGCAGCGGCGCGGTGGAACGGGGCTTGGTCTCGTCATCTCGCGGCGGCTTGCCATTGCGATGGGCGGCGACGTCGGCGTCGAGAGCGAGGCCGGCGAGGGTTCGCAGTTCACGGCTCGCCTGACGTTCGACGCCTGCACGGGTGCGGGCAACGCGATGCCGGAACCAATGGTGCTGCCGCGCGCGGGCAGCGTGCTGTTGGCCTTCGACCGCCCTATCGAGAGGGCGGCACTTGCGACAAGTCTCGAAGTGGCGGGAATGAAAGTGATCGAATGCGATGCTGCGCAGGCCATCGCCGAAATCGAGGCCGCGGCGGCAACAGGCCAGCCGGTGGCGCATGTCGTGTACGATGCCGGCGCTGACCCTCGAGCTGCCGCCGCTATTCTGGCGCGTGCGCACGATGCCGCGCCGGCCTATGGCGTGCGCGGCTTTCTGTTGATCGATACCCTGTCGCGGCCGAATCTGGAGCAGTTCCGCGCCGCGGGCTTTGGCGCCTATCTTGTCCGCCCGGTGCGGCCGTCGGCGCTGCTCGCCCGGTTCGGGCTGACGCCGATCATGTCCACGGTCAGCGGCGTTGCGACAGCGTTGCCGGGGGGAATGACGAGCGACCAACTCGTCCCCGTCACCGGCCGCCACGTGCTGATGGCGGAAGACAACGCCATCAACGCGCTGCTGGCGACGCGGATGCTGGCGAACGCGGGGTGCACGGTGGTGCATGTCACCGATGGCGAGGATGCGGTGACGGCGATCAGCCGGTCGCTGGAGCCGGGCGCGCAGCGGTTCGAGCTGGTGCTGATGGACGTGCACATGCCGCGTCTGGATGGGATCTCGGCGGCGGCTGCCATCCGGGCGATGGCCGACGCGCGCGGGGCCGCGGCCGACGTGCCGCCGATGGTGGCGTTGACCGCCAATGCGTTCGCCGAAGACCGCGAGCGTTGTCTCGCCGGTGGCCTCGACGACTACCTCGCCAAGCCGTTCCAGAAGAGCGAGCTGTTGGCCCTTCTCGCGCGCTGGGAGCGGCGGGGGACGGGCGATCGGCCGAGTGCGGCGGCCTGAGATCCCTCACGGCGCAATACGCTTCGCTATTGCGTCTTACGGGAGAGCGCTGCTTTATGCGGCATCCGATAGGCAGGCTCACACATGGCACTTTCACCCTCAGAGATCGAACGCTACAAGCGCCACCTCGTGTTGAAGGAGGTGGGTGGGCAGGGGCAGGCCCGGCTCAAGGATGCGCGCGTGCTGATCGTGGGCGCGGGCGGGCTCGGTAGTCCGGTTGTGATGTATCTGGCGGCGGCGGGCGTGGGCACCATCGGCGTGATCGACGACGATACCGTGAGCCTCGACAATCTGCAGCGGCAGATCGCGCATGATACGGCGCGTGTGGGGCAGCTCAAGGTGGAGAGTGCGCGGGACACCGTGGCCGCGCTCAATCCGCATGTTCACGTGGAGATGCACGCCGAGCGGCTGACGGCGGCGAACGCGCTCGAGATCATCGCACGCTACGACATCGTGGCCGATGGTTCCGATAATTTCGCCACGCGCTATCTGGTCAGCGATGCCTGCTATCTGGCGGCGCGCACGCTGGTGTTCGCGGCGGTGGGCCCGTTCGACGGGTACGTCACCACTTTGAAGCCGCACACGAAGGACGCGGACGACAAGCCGCTGCCGACGTACCGTTGCCTGTTCCCGGAAGCGCCGCCCGCCGACACCGTGTTCAATTGCGCGGATGTTGGCGTGCTCGGCTCGGTGGTCGGCGTGATCGGCACGCTGCAGGCAACCGAGGTGCTGAAGGAGATCCTCGGGCTGGGCGATACGCTCGCCGGGCGCTTGCTCGTGTGGGATGCGCTCGCCGCCCGTTTCCAGGAGATCCGCTATGCGTGGGATGCGGAAAACCCGCTCACGGGCGAGAAGCCGACGATCCGGGATTTGTCGATTCATGCGGGGGGCGAGGGCGGGGCGGTGTGCGCGGCGTAGGAGCGCCGTGTCCCGTAGGGCGGGCAAGCGCAGCGCAGCCCGCCGTTGCAACGTAGCCGGCGGGTTACGGCCAAGAGGCCTCACCCGCCCTACGGCATTACTTCACGCCCAACAATTCCACGTCGAACATCAATGTGGCGTTCCCGGGGATGACGCCGCCGGCGCCGCGGGCGCCGTAGCCGAGGTCGGGCGGGATGATCAGCGTGCGCTTGCCGCCGACCTTCATGGTGGCGACGCCCTGGTCCCAGCCGCCAATCACCTGGCCACGGCCGATCGAGAATTCGAAGGGCTGGCCGCGGTCGAGCGAGCTGTCGAACTTCTTGCCCTTGACGCCGTTCTCATAGAGCCAGCCGGTGTAGTGCATCACGCAGATCTGGCCGGGTTTGGGCGTGTCGCCCGTGCCGACCTTGGTGTCGGTGATCTGCAGGCCGGTCGATGTGGTCATGGGTTTTCCAACGGTTTGTGCGGATACGGATGGGAGGCCGCCGGTCACGAGGACAACGGCTGTCGTGCCTGCGAGCGCGAGTGCCGCGATGGCAGATGCGGTACGAAGATTGGCGATACGAAGATTGCGCATTGCTGCTCCTTGCTGCTGCCTGTAGGTGGGAGCGCTGACGCACCCTGCCCCGGCTTCTAGACGAAACTCGCGTCCGGCCAATGCGTGAATTTGTCAGTCGAGCTGATAGACGCCGGTCGAGTAGTTGAGCCGGATGCCGATCGTGCCCTCGCTCATGCGCCACGGCATGATGGTGAACGTGCGGAAGCCCTGGGCGTGGAACGGGTCCTTGTTGGCGATCTCGGTCGCCTCGGCAAGTGAGGCCGCGCGGTAGATGATCAGCCCGGAACCGTTGGGCTGATCGCTTTCGTCGAGGAACGGGCCGGCCGCGAACATCACGCCGCGGCGCTCCAGCTCATACTGGTATTCCAGGTGCTGGGCGCGCGCGGCCATGCGATCGCCCGACACCTCGATCGGCTGCGTGAAGACAACGTAGAGCTTCTTGCCGAGCTTGTTGGGCGAATGCGCCGGCTTGCCCGCGTTGGCGCTCATTCCGCCGCGCTCTTCAGGCCCTTAGCGAGGCCCTTGGCGATCACGTCCTCGCAGCGCTGGTTTTTCTCGTCGATCAGCTTGCCTTTCATGGCATCGCGGAACCCATCGGCCATGGTCATCGCCATGCCCCAGCGGCATGGGCGCGTGAACGCCGTCGCCCAATAGTCCGCGCCGTGCCACTCGTAGTTGTCGTCTTTCACCTGCTGCATGCCGGTGGTGTACTCGGTGACGAAACCGTTCGGCTCGATGAAGTAGGAGAACACGTTGTCGCCGGGGCCGTGACGGCCGACGCCCCAGCCGATATCGAAGCCCGACTGCTTCATGCGACCGGCGCCCTTCATCAGGCCCTCCATGTTCGGCAGCTCATAGGCCATGTGATTCATGGACGCCCCGTTCGCGCGTGCAACGGCCACGCTGTGGTGGTCCTCGCAGCAGCGCAGGAAGTCCATGAAGTCGGTCGTGTCGGCGCTCCGGAAACCCAGCACGTCGCGGTAGAATGCGATCTGCTCGTCGTACTTCGCCGCGTTGAGAACGACATGCGACAGACGCTCGGGCTTCGACGCATCCTGCTCGTGATCGGCATGCTCGGCGACGCCCGCCACGATGTTGATCCGCTGGCCTTCCGGCGACTCCAGCGAGAAACCGTAGCCGCCGCCCGCGATCGCGGGCAGCTCATGCGGGGCTGCCAGAATGGTCGTGCCCAAGGCCTTGGCATGGGCATTGAGCGCATCGACATCAGCCCGGGTCTTGGCGCCCAGGTTGATCGCCAGGAACTTGATCCGCGGCGCCTCATGCAAGGTGAGGACGTGATGATCCTTGCCGGTCGCGCGCATGTAGAGGGTGCCGTTCTCGCGAGCGACCTCCTTGAGGCCCCACTGCGCTTCGTAGAAGGCCTTGGTGGCCTCTACGTCGGGCACTGCCAGCTCCACGCTCCTGATCCCGTATGCGCTCGTCTGTGCCATGGGTGTCTCCTGTGAGGTGATGATTTGGCGGCCATCTAAGCAGAATTGCGGTCGCTGGCCAACCGGTCCAGCGGAACTTGCCTATCGAATATACGCCCAGTTGCCGAACAGATGGGTGGGGCGTCAAGCGAAGCTGGCCAGCACGCGCTTTTCGTAGGCCAGCACCTGCTGAACGCTCGCGCGATTTTCGATCCGCGCCAGATGCGCATGGCAGTGCTCCAGACTGGTTAGCTCAAGGCCGAACGACAGTGCGCGGCGGAAGGCCCAGTAGAAATAGGTATCGACCGTCGTGAAGTGGTCAAAGAACCATTCGCGGCCGGCGAGGCGCTTTTCTGCAATCGCGAAGTCTTCCTTGAGCAGCAGTGCGCCGACGCGCCGCACGCCGACTGCCGAGCCGGGCGTGTCGCAATGGTTCTCGGGGCGGGGGTAGTGGGTGAGATGCGGATGGATCGTCGATGTGATCCACGACATCACAGCGATCGCTTGGATCTCCGCACGTGGATCGGCGGGAAGCAAGCGTGCACCGGGAAACTGGCGGGCGATCCAGATCTGGATGGCGACGTTCTCGGTCAGCGGGTCGCCGTCGATCAGGAGAACAGGGACCTTGTGCTTTGGGTTCAGCTCAAGGAATTCGGGGGTGAGATGCTGGTTCGCGCGGGTGTTCACATCACGGACGTCGAATGAAGCTCCGGCCTCGGTGAGCGCCACGTAGGGCACGAGGGCGCAGGTCATCGGCGAATAAAACAGGGTGAGCTTCATCGGTTGTTTCTGGTGTTATTTCTGACCGGTGGCCGGCTGCCGGCCTTCCGTCAATGCCTTGACTTCCAGCACGATGGGGGCACTTGCGTTATCCTCCGGCGCGGCCTGGCTGTAGCGCGTCACGGCCCGCTTCTCGAGCCAGCGCAGCAAGGCGACGATGAACAGCAGTGGCATGATCTGGATCACGCCCAGGGCCGAGATCGCGCCGTAGCTGCCGCCTTCTTCCCACATCGTCAGGGCGATGGTGCCGAGCACGTGCGTGCCGGGCCCGATCAGGAACACGGACGAGCCAAGCTCGCGGACGGCCAGCACAAAGATATAGAGCCAGGCTGAGACCATAACCGGGGCGAGCAGCGGCAGCAGCACCCGCACGAAGGTCTGGGCGGGACGAGCGCCGGAAACGTGGGCCGCTTCCTCCAGCTCCTTGTGGATCTGGGCGATGCCGCTGGTGGCGAAGCGCATGCCGTAGGGCAGGTAGATCGTGACGTAGGCGACGAGCAGGATCCAGATCGTATTGTAGATCGGTATCCAGGGCATCATCAGGTAGGCGAACAGCACGCTGGCGCCAACGATCACGCCGGGAACAGCGATCGGGCTGGAAGCCAGTGCGTCAAGCTTCCAGCCGTGCGAACTGCCGCCGCGATGGGCGATCCATGCCGAAACGAACGTCAATGACACGACGATACTGGCCGCCATCGCGCCGAGCAGGATCGAGGTTTTCACCGCGTGCAGGAAGATCGGATAGGTGAGGATGAATTCGTAGTTGTACAGGCTGACGGATTCAGTCGTCGCCATGAAGGGAATCGCGACGGATTTGAACAGCGACTGCCAGACCAGCGTCAGCAGCGGCAGGCCGAGGGTCGCGATGTACATCAGCGCGATCGCGATTGTGACCGGCCAGCGCCAGGCCCCCAATGCCATCGCCACGGGTTTATAGCCCTTGCCGGTGATGGTTGCGTAGGCTTCCGCGTTGCGGGTGGCGTGCGAGTAGAGCCAAACCGCCAGCATGCAGATGACCAGCAGCGTGATCGACAACGCGCTGGCGAGGCCGAACTGCACGGTCGAGCCGGTGATGGCGCGCTGGATGTCGGTGGTGAACACCTCGATGCGGGCGGGATTTCCGATCAACCTGGGAACCTCGTAAGATTCCATGCCGCGAATGAACAGCAGCAACACCGTCGACAGGATCGCAGGCCGCATCAGCGGCAGGGTGACGCGGAACAGCGTCTGCCAGGAGTGCGCGCCCGACATGCTGGCCGCTTCCTCCATGCGCAGGTCGAGCGAGCGCATCGCGGGCGCCAGCAGCAGGTAGGCGAGCGGGAAATAGTGGCTCGACAGCGCCCAGATCATGCCGCCCATCGAGTAGATGTTGACCACCCACTGAGGGCCCAGCGTGTCCTTGATGATCGCGTTGACCCAGCCGATGTTCGGGGACAGGGTCAGCATCCAGGCCATCGTCGTGAGAAGGCCGGGGATCGCAAACGACATCAGGGCGAGGCTGTGCCACAGCTCCTTGCCCGGTGCGTCCGTGCGTTCGACGACCCAGGCGACGAACAGCCCGAGGGTGAAGGTGACGATCGACGTGCCGATCGCAAAAACGAGCGAGTTCCAGAACAGCAGGTAGAGGTGCCGGCTCGTATAGGCGGTAACGAAGTTCTCAAGCGTGAAGGCGCCGGGTCCGTAGGGAGTATCCTCCGCGAAGGCCGTGTAGAGGAGTGCCGAGAGCGGCACGATCACGAACCAGGCGATCACGGCCATGCACACGATGAGTGTCAGCGTACCCGCGCGCAGGCGCGGCATGCGCCACCGTGACGGCTGCGGCGCTCGCATGACCTTCGCGCTATCCTCCGCAATCGCCACGGTTTCATCCCCCGATCGACTTGTGTGTTGATTTTCTTGCCCAACGAATGGCATCCCATGCGGGCGCTGGTCAACACTTCCCGCACGTGGGCACGCTGACCGCGGCTTCGGCGCGTCTGGAGAGGCACAACAATGGCATTGGCACGAATCGCGGTGGTCGGCGCTGGGCTCATGGGCCACGGCATCGCGCAAGTGTTCGCGCTGGCGGGACATGACGTCGCGCTGACCGATCCGCATGCGCCGACGTTGGCCACGGCCAAGGAGCGCATTCTCGCCAATCTGCGTGATCTCGGCGATGATCCTGGTGCGGTCGAGCGGGTGCGCCAGGTCGCCGCGCTGGCCGAATGCGTTGGGGACGCCGACTATGTGGTCGAGGCGGCGCCCGAGAACCTGGCGATCAAGCAGAAGCTGTTCGCCGAGATCGAAGCGGCGGCCCGTCCTGATGCGATCCTCGCCTCCAATACCTCGGTGATCCCGATCACGGCGATCATGAGCGGTCTGAAGCGCCGCGAGCGCGCGGTCGGTACGCACTGGTGGAATCCGCCGTTCCTGGTGCCGCTGGTCGAAGTGATCGGCACCGAATGGACCAGCCAGGCCTGCATCGATACGACGATGGCGCTGCACAAGGCGGCCGGAAAAACGCCGGTACACGTCAAGAAGGATGTGCCGGGGTTTGTCGGCAACCGGTTGCAGCATGCGCTGTGGCGGGAGGCGGTGGCGCTGGTCGAGCAGGGCATCTGCGACGCCGAGACGGTCGACACGGTGATCAAGGCGAGCTTCGGGCGGCGGCTGGCGGTGCTGGGCCCGCTCGAGAACGCAGATCTCGTCGGCACGGATCTGTCGCTGGCGATCCATCAGACCGTGTTGCCCTCGATCGACAGCCGGCCGGGGCCTTCGCCTTATCTGGAGAAGCTGGTCGCGGACGGTAAGCTCGGCTTCAAGTCCGGCGAAGGGTTCCGTAAATGGAGCCCCGAACAACAGGCGGCAATGCGCGCGGCCGTCGTGCAGCATTTGAAGAAGTCCCGCGGTAGTTGATGGTGCGGCAGTGGATTGGGCGTTTGAATGCCGGTGGCGTAGGTCGGGTCAAGCGTCGATGCGGAGCATCGCGTCCGCGCGTAGCGCGGCTCCGCCACGACGCGATGACGCGCGACCCGACATTCCCCGCGCCACCTTTGCCGTTGCACGTCGGGTCTCGTGCCTCGACCCGACCTACGAATTTCGGTGGCGGCATTGACCGGCGCGCCGCGATGGGCAAAGTCGGCGCGCTAACCGCTTTGGCCCAAGGAGCCCGCCTGTGGAATTCGGTGTCCAGTTCTTTCCTGTCGTTGCCTTGCACGAAAAGCCGGCCGCCCAGTATTGGGGCGAGTGCCTCGATCTGGCGGGCATCTGCGATGAGCTCGGCTACACCTCCGTGCGCACGGTCGAGCACTATTTCCATCGCTACGGTGGCCTGTCGCCCTCGCCGCTGACGTTTCTGGCCGCGGCCGCCATGCGCACGAAGAAGGCGCGACTGATCACCGGCGCCTGCCTGCCGGCGTTCAACCATCCGTTGCAGCTCGCCAGCGAGATCGGCCTTGTCGATGCGATCTCGGGGGGGCGGCTTGAGGTTGGGCTGGCGCGGGCGTTCCTGCCGCTGGAGTTCGTGCGCTTCGGGGTGAGCCTCGATCAGAGCCGCGCGCGCTTCGAGGAAGGACTGGCGGTGCTGACGCGCCTGTTGACCGAGGAGAACGTGTCGCACGAGGGCCGGTTCCATACGTTCAAGGACACGACGACCTATCCGCGCCCGACGCAGCTACCCCATCCCCCGCTGTGGGTGGCGGCGATCGCGACGCCGGAGAGCTTCGTCAACGCGGGCCGGCTTGGGCACGGCGTGATGGCGATCCCGATGACCGGCGGCAAGATGCAGGAACTGCTCGGGCTTTATCGTGATGCGTGGCGTTCGGCGGGGCATCCCGGGAACGGCCGCGTGATGCTGGCGTTCCATATGTATTGCACGCCGACGGAAGCCCAGGCCCGCGCCGACAGCGAGGCCGATCTCAACTATTACCTCTCGTCGGTCGTGGAAGCCGCCGGCGATTGGACGGGCGGTGCCTCGACCAAGGACTATCCCGGTTACGACAAGATGATCGCGGAGTTCGCCAAGGAGTCCTGGCAAACCCAGGTCGACAAGGGCGTCGCCTGGATCGGCACGCCCAAGCGTCTCGTCGAGATGATCCGCGGGTACGCCGCCGAAATCGGCGGCTGGGACATTGCCTCGATGCAGGTCAACTTCGGTGTGATGCCGAAGGACAAGGCCGAAGCCTCGATGCGGTTGTTCGCGAAAGAGGTGATGCCGGAATTCGTAGGTCGGTGCTGAGCGCCCGTTGCGCGAAGCCCGACAGGCTACCGCTAACGTTGCGCGGGGAATGTCGGGCTTCGCAAAATGCTCAGCACCGACCTACGCCACCGACTTCGTACGGGGCGAGGTACGAGACCCGACGAGCAACGGTGAATGTGTGTCGTGGACCTACGCAATGGCGACATATTGCGCGCAACCCGTGACAAGGGCGGCTGTGCGGGCTATCTCCCGGCCCCATGCTTCACATCAATGAACTCAGCTACCGGATCGAGGGGCGCCCGATCCTCGAAGGCGCATCCGTCGGCATTCCCGAAGGCCATAAGGTCGGCCTCGTCGGCCGCAACGGAGCGGGCAAGACGACGCTGCTGCGGCTGGTCGCGGGGGAAATCGCGCCGGATCTGGGCACCATCACGCAGCCCCGGGGGGCGCGGATCGGCTACGTTATGCAGGAAGCGCCGGGCGGCGACGACAGTTTGCTCGACTGGGTTCTGGCGAGCGACAAGGAGCGGGCCAGCCTGCTCGCGGAGGCAGAAACCGCCACGGACCCGCAACGCATCGCGGACGTTCACACGCGGCTCGCGGACATGGATGCGCATTCGGCGCCAGCGCGCGCGGCCCAGATCCTCGCGGGCCTCGGATTTGACGATGAGGCGCAGCAGCGCGCCTGCCGCGACTTCTCCGGTGGTTGGCGGATGCGCGTGGCGCTGGCTTCGGTGCTGTTTCTCGAGCCGGAATTGCTGTTGCTCGACGAGCCGACCAACTATCTCGATCTCGAGGGCACGTTGTGGCTCGAGACGCATCTGCGGACCTATCCGCACACCGTGCTGATGGTCAGCCACGATCGCGACCTGCTCAACCGCGCGGTCGGCTTCATCCTGCATCTGGATCGGGGACGGCTCACGCTCTACACCGGCGGCTACGACGACTTCGAGGAGCAGCGCCGCGCGAAGTTCGATCTCGACCTGAAGATGAAGAAGAAGCAGGACGAGCAGCGCAAACACCTGGAAGCGTTCATCATCCGCTTCAAGGCGAAGGCGAGCAAGGCGAGCCAGGCGCAGAGCCGCGTCAAGGCCCTGGCCAAGATGAAACCAATCGCGGCGGCCGTCGAGGACCGCGTCGTCCCGTTCAATCTGACGAGCCCGGCGAAGGCGTTGGCGAGCCCGCTGATCCGCATCGAGGAGGCGAGCGTCGGTTACCAGGTGGGGCAACCGATTCTGCGCGGGCTCGATCTGCGCATCGATCACGACGACCGGATCGCGCTGCTCGGCCAGAACGGCAACGGCAAGTCGACGTTCGCCAAGCTGCTCGCCGGGCGGCTTGCGCCGATGACGGGCAAGATCTTCGGCGTGTCGCGGGTGGAGGTCGGGTTCTTCGCGCAGCATCAGCTCGAGGATCTGGTCGAGACCAAGACGCCCTACGACTACATGACCGGCCTGTTGCCGGATGCGACAGAAGCGCAGCGGCGGACGCGACTGGGCACGTATGGCTTCTCCTACGACAAGGCCGATACCAAGTGCGTGAACCTGTCGGGCGGCGAGAAAGCGCGGCTGCTGCTGATGCTGACCGCTTTCAAGGGGCCGCACCTGCTCATTCTCGACGAGCCGACCAACCACCTCGATGTCGATAGCCGTGAGGCGCTGATCCATGCGCTCAACGACTACGAGGGCGCGGTGATCCTGATCAGCCACGACCGGCATCTGGTGGAGGCGTGCGCAGACCGGCTGTGGATCGTGCGTGGCGGCACCGTGCAATCGTATGACGGCGACATGGAGAGCTATCGCGAGCTGCTGCTGTCGGAGCGGTCGACCGGGCGTGCGCGCAACACGCAGCCCGCGCGCAACGGCGGCGATGCATCGGGGCCGTCGCGGCAGGATGCGCGGCGGTTAGCGGCGGAACGGCGGGCGGGATTGGCGCCACTGCGCAAGATTATGCAGAGCGCGGAAAAGAAGATCGAGCAGCTTACGGCCGAGATTACCAGGCGCGACGCGGCGCTGGCCGATCCTGAACTCTACGCCAAGGACCCGGAACGCGCGAAAAAGCTCGTCATGGAGCGCGGTCAGCTCGCGAAAGACCTCGCGGGCGCGGAGGAAGCCTGGCTCGTCGCCACGGAAGCTTACGAGGCGGCCGGGCAGGAGGCGTAGAGACGGGCGAGTGGCCCTGTTTTTGCGTGGCGCCGGGCGTGGGCTCAGCGGTCGGTGCCAAAATGAAACAGCTAATGATTGTGGCAGCGCTTGCTATCGGATCGATCGCATCAGCGACCGGTGCGATTGCGCAAGGGGTGAGCCAAAATGTGAACATCGGTGCGTTCGTGCCGAAGTTCTGCACCGTCGGCGGAAGCATCAAACCGATCGATCTCACGATCAGCATTCCGGTTAGCGCCACGGGGACCGTGAACACGGCCGTGCAATCGTTTACTGCCCACTCGATTATCTGCAACGCGCCGGCCGAGGTGGTGGCCATGTCTATGCTTGGTGGGGCCAAAGGCACCGCTGGCGGGTCGCCAAGTGTGGTGAACTACGTTGTTACAGCGAGCTTTGGCGGGGCCACGTCGACGATCAACACGGCGGTGGTGCCAACCGCGACATCGGCCGAGCGCGGGAGCAAGGCTTCAACGTCCAGCGCTACCATGGGCAACCTGGTCATCACCGTCACCCCGGTTCAGCCAGACGTACCCCTCGTATCGGCAACCACCTTCACCGATAGTCTGCGGGTCACGCTCCAGCCGCGGTGACGCTCGGCAATGTTCGATTACCGCCGGTACGGGAAGCAGCGCACGGGGTCGAGCACCAGGCCGTAGTGCTTGCCGAGGGCGCGGATCGAGTCGGCGTAGAGCTGATAGGGATCGGCGTTGGATGGGCCGACGATGATCGGCCGGAAGGTCTTGTCCTCCTTCGCACCGGGCGGCAGCATCGCGGTGGCGAGGCCCTTGCCCTCGTTGTCGCGCAGCGTGAGGAACAGCGGCATCACGCGCTGGACATGGCTTTTCAGGCCGATTTTCTGCTCGAATGGCCGGCTTGATGCCGGCGGTACGTACGCTTTGACGGCGTTCTCATAGGCCTGCCGGTAGTACTTCTCGACGGCATGGCTCATCAGTTGCGATTCCTGGATCGCTTCCGCCTCGGTATCCATGCGGAACCAGGTGCCATGTGGAGCATCGCACACGAACTGCATTGTGCCCTCCCGACAGTTACGCGCCCGATCGACAGGCGAAAATTAGTCGCGACGTAGCACTATAGCAGATCCCGGATCGCTCCGGAGATCACGATCCAGGGCAAAACGAAAATTATCTCGCGTGTTATCCGCCGTGTTTGCGGAAGAACGCTTCGACGCGGCTGTGGAACAGGTCGGGATGCTCCATGTAGAAGAAGTGCCCGCCGGGAAGCTGGACGAACTCCGCGCCGGGGATCGCGGCGGCCATCTGTTCCGACAGGTGCGGGGGCGTGCAGAAATCGGACTGGCCGACGATCACCATCGCGGGGCAGGTGACGCCGCCGAGATCGGCAAGGCGGTCGTGGTTCAGGATCATGTCCATGCGGGCGAGTGCGATGTCGGCCGCCGAGGCGTTCTTGCTGGCCGCCTCGATCCAGCCCTGCACAACGGGTTCGTTGGTCATCTGGAAGCGCGGGTCGAACAGGAAAAGCGCTGCCATTTCGGTGGCGGCCTTGACGCCGGCGGAACCGATCATCTGGGCGCGGGCGGCGAACTGGCGGCGGAAGAACGGATCGACGCGGGCCCACGAGGAGGCGATCGTCGCGGTCTTCACGAGCGCGGGATGCTCCAACGCCAACGCTTGCGTGATCGCACCACCGGTCGAGGAGCCGACGCAATGCACCGGGCCGACGCCGAGCTTTTCGCAGATTGCTGCGAAGTCGGCGGCGTGCTGGCTGATCGTCTGGCCCTTGGGCGTGTGGCTCGATTTGCCGGTGCCGCGGTGGTCGGGGATGATGACAGTGTGGTTCTTGTCGAACAGCGCCTTCTGGGGGCCCCACGTCGCGCCGGTGCCGGCGAGGCCGGCGATCAACAGCACGGGGCTGCCGGAACCCGAAACCTCGTAATAGATCTCGGCATCCGTCGATTGGATCATCGGCATGGTCTGGGGTTCCCGTCGAAAGGCGTGACTGATGAAGTATGAGTGGCAAGGTCTTTGGCAAGGTATGACGGGCGAGTGCCGCGGCGCAATGGTGCTGCTTGCCGCGTGATATCGCGCGGATTTCAAACGAATTTTAGGCAACGCTTAATTGCTCTAATTCGCATGCCGGCTTTGGGTGGGCTGCAACACGTTCGCGGTAGTGTGCTGCATGGTTCGCGCGGCCGGGGCAATCGGTGGCGCGTCATGGGAGCAAGAGGTCAGGTGGGACAGTCGTACGCGGAGAGGCGGCAATTCGGTCGCCGGTCGAGCAACATCAAGGGCTATGCGGTGCTGCCTGGGCACGTGCTGCTGCCGTGTGTCATCGTCAACTTGTCGGATGGCGGCGCGCTGTTGTCGTTCGATGGGGACGTGAAGCTGCCGGCTTCTCTTCGCCTGGTTGTCGATGACACCTCGTTCAACCTGCTGTGCGAAGTACGACACCAGACAGGCAACAAGGTTGGCGTGCGCTTCGCCAGGCTGGCGCAAGGCATCGCGTTCAATCGGCATTTCCAGCGCGTTCCGACCGAGCCTGCCGATTGCGAGATCAAAATGCAGTCCCTTCGCCCGGCACCGGTAACGCCGCCGGCCAGCAATCGCGAACTGCGGCGTGCGGTGTTTGGCTTTGTCGTAGGGCTCGAAACTGACGTGATCGAGGACGATCCGCGCGAAGACGACGACGACGGTCCGCTTTCGGCCAATCCCGCAACTCTTGCTGCCCTTACCGCGTTGGCGCGTCAGTGCGCTCATATGCGGGCACCGGGCTGAGCAGCATTGCCCCGATGGATCACGACGCCGCAATAAAAACTAACGGCCGAGCATCCGGGAGAGCCAGGACCGGCGAACTTCCTTGGGTTTCACAACGGGCTTGCTCGCGGTTGCGGCTCGTACAATTGCTGGAACGGGCGAGGGTGCTTTGTCCTGGCCGGTCGTCTCGGGTTGCTTGGCCTTCACGGCGTCGTGCAACTGTTTGGCAACGGCCTGGGCATCGCCCTTCCATTCGATCCATCGCTTGCCGCGAATGAGCGGAAGGTGCGTCAAATCCGGTTTGCCGACCATCACGGGGATGACTGTCTTTTGGCCGTCGACCTCCAGGCCGAGGGCCGTGTTGATCTCCGCGAGCGGCCACTCCTTGCTGACGGATGAACTGGAAACGACGACCAGAATTGTACGTGCGGCCCCGAGCGCGGTGTTGATCTTCTTGGTGAAGGATTGGCCCCAGCCAATGTGCTCTTCGTCGAGAAAGGCTTTAAGGCCGAGCTTTTCGCAGGCGGCAAAGATGGGGCGTGCGATCTCGACCTTGTCCTCGCTCGCGTGGGAGATGAAAATGTCGAAATCGGC
Source organism: Devosia equisanguinis (assembly GCA_945903565.1). GTDB lineage: Bacteria > Pseudomonadota > Alphaproteobacteria > Rhizobiales > Hyphomicrobiaceae > CAMDPA01. The sequence goes on from CAMDPA010000006.1 coordinate 26,920, forward strand.
GGCGCCGAACACCATTTCCCTGACGAACTTCGACGGATTTGGATCGAGGTCGATGAGTTTCGCGCAGAGCTTCAGGAAAACCGGGTCGCCCGCGCCACGCACCATCTTGACGAATGCCAGTTGGCCATAGACGACGTTGCGGAACACAGGTCCGGGCTGTTCGGGCTGCCCGCCCTTCGGTGCGCCGCTATACTTGGCGAAATGCTCGCCGCCAGCCGCGGCCAGGCCGTACTTTTCCCAGGCATGCAGCATCGCGCGGATCTTGCGAATGCGCTGGCGCTCGACGTTGACCGTGCGGTTGACGCAAAGGCCCGTGACGCTCTGATGGCGGTGGCGGCCCTGCAGGCGCACCTTCTTCTGATTGACCGAGAACCCGCAGGCCATGATGGCGCGTTCGAGTGCGTCTCCGACGCGTACCTGTTCGACGAGGGGGGCGGTTCTTTCGAATATGGCGAGGGCTGGGGGAAATGCGGCTTGGTTCGTCGAGAACGTGATGTCGTCGGCGTAACGCGTGTACTGGCATTTCTGCTCGCGCGCGAGACGCATGAGACGCCGGTCCAACGCGGCGGCAATGAGATTGGACAGAACGGGCGACGTGGGCGCACCCTGGGGTAGCCCATTTCCGTGCACGCAGATGTGCGCCATCACGGCCGCAGCCTTCGGTCCCATCCGGAAGGGGGGCGCCATGAACAGGCCGCGGATCCGGCCGAAATTGATGCTCGGAAAGAAGTCCGAAAGGTCGACGTTCAAAACCCAGTGCTTGCCCACATGCGGCGACGCATTCGTCACGACGCTGCGGGCGGCGATGAAACCATGGGCGCTGGGGTGGCCCTGGTAGATCTGTTGGAGCCTGATCAGCAGGTGGTCCTGCAGTTCGCGCACCAAGCCGCGTGGCGCGCTGATCAGGCGCATGCCCCCTGTGCGTTTAGGGATCTCGAAGTGACGGTAACGCGTACTGTCCGACGCCCTGTAAAGCTCGTAGATCAGCCGGCTCGCACTGACGTCAAAAAACTTGGCGACGTCCTGGGATGTTTCCAGGCGGTGCCCATCGACGCTGAAAGCGGGAACAGAGCTATCGGTGGGTAAGGGCATCCCGTCCCTCGTTCCTTACGCACACCCTCCGGCGCGCCGGAGGGTGTGAAGATAGACATTTGTTCTTCTGTCGCAGGATCAACAACAGACATAGAAGGACGGGATGCCGGTGCGGGCGCAGTGCAACGCACCCGCAGGGTAAAGTGCACTGCGATATGGGGCAAAGTTGAGGCAAGGATTGCCGCCAGCGGGGTGACGGGTGACCGGTTCCGCCCGATAGTCCGGAGACAAGCCACTAACCCGCTCGCGTTTGCGCCGACGTGATCGCTGCCACGATGCGGCGCGGGGTGACCGGGGAGACCAGCAGTTCCGCGCCGATGCCCTTCAAGGCGTCGTTGATGGCGTTGGTGATGCTGGCGGGTGGTGCAATCGCGCCGCCTTCGCCCAGGCCCTTCTGGCCAAAGCGCGTATAGGGCGAGGGCGTTTCCATGTGGAGGATGCGGATGCGCGGCATTTCCGTGCAGCCGGGCAGCAGATACTCCGCCAGGGTTGCCGCGAGCGGCTGGCCTTCGGCGCTGTAGAGCATTTCCTCGTACAGCGCGGTGCCGATGCCCTGCGCGACGCCGCCGATGATCTGGCCGTCGACGATCAGCGGGTTGACCAGCGTGCCGCCGTCCTCGACCACGACGTAGTCGAGGATTTCGACATCGCCGGTTTCGGTATCGACCGCGACGAGCGCGGCATGCGCCGCATAGCTGAACGTGCCGGTGTCACGCTTGGCCTTGTAGCCGGCGACGACCTCGAGCCCGCAGGGATCGACGTCGCCGGGCAGATCCTGTGGGCGGCGATACCAGGTGCGCGCGATCTCGCCGACGGCGACACGACCGGTGGCGGAGACGACCGCGCCGTCTTCGAGGCGGACATCGGTCTCGCGCGATTGCAGCAACTTCGCGCCGATGCGCTTCATGCGTTCGGCCAACGCATCGCAGGCCGAGGCGACCGCGCCGCCCGACATGATCATGCAGCGCGAGCCCCAGGTTCCCGTGGAATAGGGTGAGGTTCCGGTGTCGCCGTGCAGCACCTTGATGCGATCGTGCGGTACGCCAAGGATCGAATGCGCGACCTGGGAGAGGGACGTCTCCAGGCCCTGGCCGTGGCTGTGCGCGCCGATCCTGATCTCCAGGCCGCCATCGGGCGTGAAGCGCGCATGGCACTGCTCGAAGCCCGGCACGAACGGAATGCCCCAGGCGGCGTAGACGCTGGTGCCGTGGCCGGCCTGCTCCGAGTACATCGCGAGCCCGACGCCGATGCGGCGGCCGTCGGCTTCGCCCTTGGCCTGGCGGGCGCGGATCTTGTCGAGCCCGATCGCTTCGACGGCTTGGCGCAGGGCTTCCGGGTAGTCGCCGGAATCGAAGTGGCGCTTGGCGATGTTGTCGAACGGCATCTGCTCGGGGCGCACAAGGCTCTTGGCGCGCAAGGCCGTCGCCTCGATGCCGGCTTCGCGAGCAAGCGCGTCGAGCGTGACTTCGAGCGCGAAGCACACGCCGGTTCGGGCGACGCCGCGATAAGGCAGGATCGGCGGCTTGTTGGTCGCGGCGGTGTAGGTTTTGCAGCGGTAGTGCGGGAAGTCGTAGAGCCCCGGCAGGATGCTGCCGATCTGGCCGGCTTCCAGGCAGGCGGAGAACGGATAGGCCGAGTAGGCGCCGGCATCGACGGTCGCTTCGGCGTCGAGCGCGAGCAGGCGGCCATCGCGGTCCGCGTAGGCGGTGAGTTTGTAGTGGTGCTCGCGGCAATCGGCGCCGGCGGTGAGGTTCTCGCGCCGGTCCTCGATCCAGCGCAAGGGGTGGCCGAGTTTGCGTGCCCCCCAAGCGAGCGCGACTTCCTCGCGGAGCAACACGCCCTTATAGCCGAAACCGCCGCCGACATCGGGCGCGATCACGCGAATGCGGCCTTCATCAAGTGCGAGGCATTCGGCAAGGCCGGAGCGGACGATATGCGGCTGCTGGGTGGAGCTGGTGACGATCAGCTGCTCGACGCGCGTGTCCCACTCCGCGATCACGCCGCGGCCTTCCATCGGGCTCATCACCTGACGGGCGGTCCGCAACTCGCGCGTGACGGAGAACGCGGCCTTGGCCTTGGCGGCGTCGAAGTTCACGTCCGTTTCGGTGACGAGGAAGGTGTTGTCGCCCCATTGCTCGTGGACCAGCGGTGCACCGGGCTTGCGCGCCGCCAACATGTCGGTGACGACGGGGAGTTCCTCGAAGTCGATCTCGATGGCGGCCGCGATGTCCTCGGCTTCTGCCCTGGTGCGGGCGATGCACATCGCAATGGGTTCGCCGACGTGGCGGACCTTGCCGTCGGCGAGGATGGGCTGCAGCGATGACTTGAAGCCGGGCAGCGCGGTATCGGCCCGGATCGCGGAGACGCCTTCGAGGTCGGCGGCAGTGAAGACGCTGCCACGCCAGGCGGGGGGAATTGCGATACTCTTGATCCGCGCGTGGGCGAGCGGGCTGCGCAGGAACGCGACTTCCATCATGCCCGGCAGCTGGATGTCGCCGACGAAGCGGCCGAGGCCGCGCATGTAGCGGTCGTCCTCCTTGCGCGGCAATCGAGCGCCGATGCCCTGGCTAGTTAACTGTGCGGTCAAAGGATCCCCGTCCGTATCGTTGCAGTCCGCTCGGCGAAACGGCACGCCGGCGCGTAAGGAACAGTACCCGTGGCCGGCACGCCCGCCAAGGCCGATTGCCGGCACCAAAGTTGGCGATATTTCGGGCGTATTGCAAAACGTTTGGGCATTCGGCTCGGATGGCGCATTTCCATGCTTGTAAATGGCGTGGTGCTGGCAATACTGATCTCAAGCAATCGGAGGGCGGCAGGAGCCGGACTCTCCGGGCGCGGCGTACAGAGGCGACACGGCTAGGAGATAGGCATGTTCGGTAATCGAATTGCGGCGGCGGTTGCCGCCCTCGTCGGAGTGGCGCTCGCCGGCTCCGCTCAGGCCCAGGACCCCATCAAGATCGGCGTGACGCAGCCGCTGACCGGCGCGTTCGCGGCTTCGGGCAACTACGTCACGCAAGGCGCCAAGATCGCCGAGGACGAGATCAACAAGGCCGGCGGCGTGCTCGGCCGCAAGATCCAGCTCGTCGTGGAGGACAACAAGTCCAACCCGACCGAAGCGGTGTCGACCGCCGAAAAGCTGATCCAGAAGGACAAGGTGCCCGTGATGATGGGCGCCTGGAGCTCGACCCTCACGTTGGCGGTGATGCCGAAGCTCGAGGAGTACGGCGTGCCGATGCTGGTGGAGACGTCATCGTCCGGCAAGATCACGACGTCGGGCAATCCGTGGATCTTCCGCATCAGCCCGACCTCGGAGATGGAGGCGGTCGCGTTCGCGCCGCTGGTCAAGACGCTCGGCATCAAGAAGGCGGATCTGCTCGGCACCAACAACGACTTCGGTCTGGGTGCGATGCAGGAGTTCACCAAGATGCTGAAGGGCGCCGGCGTCGCGATCGGCGCCAGCGAGACGATGGACCCCAAGGCCGTCGACTTCTCCGCCCAGCTCGCCAAGATCAAGGCGTCCGGCGGCGACACGGTGTTCGTGACCACGGCCGTCGAGCAGATCACGCTGATCCTGAAGCAGGCGAAGGAGCAGCAGCTCAAGGCGCGGATCATCACCACGGGCGGCTCGAACTCGCCGGACCAGCTCATTCAACAGGCCGGTGCTTCCGCCGATGGCTCGATGCACCTCGTGTTCTTCACGCCGTGGTTCCCCGAGGCGGTCAAGAACCCGGCGCTGGCGACGCAGTTCGTCGCAAGTTGGAAAGAGCGGGGGCATAACGTCGGCGGCTTGACGGAAGGCTTCCGTGGCTGGGATGGCATCACGACGATCGTCGAGGCGATCAAGCTCGCCGGCAAGGCGGATGCAGCGTCGATTCAAAAGGCGCTGTGGAGCGTCAAGGTGAAGGGCATCAACGGCGACATCGCGTTCATCAAGCAGGGCCCCGCCGGTAAGGAAAGCGCCCAGAACGTACCGAGCGTGTACCTGATCAAGATCGAGAACGGCAAAGTTACGAAGATGTGAGCGTCGGCCGAGGTGTCAGACCCT
>CAMDPA010000007.1 GCA_945903565.1 Devosia equisanguinis
GCGACAGCAGCGGCTCGGAGGCCGGGCGGTCCGTGTGATGAACCGTGAACGACCAGCCCAGGCGCTTCGCGATCTGTTCCAGGCCGGCGCGGTGTTCGAGCAGGGCCTCGCGATAATCCGTCCGCAGCGCTTCCGCGCGATCGGCGGTCCAGCGTTCGTCGCCCTCGACGCCAAGGAATTCGGTGCGCCCGCTGTAGGGCAGCGTCTCCTCGGCGGGGTCGAGAATTTGGATCATATGGCCGCTGACGCCGCCGCTGGCGATCTCGTTCATCCGCTCGGCGATCTGGTCGACGGGATCGAGGAAATCCGACATCAGCACGACGCCGGAAAATCGCGCGAGACGCTCCGCTGGCGGCAGGCTTTCCTTCAACTGAGGCAGGTTGGCGTTGGTCGCGATGGCTTCGGCGAGCTTGGTCGCAGCCTTGCGGCTGGCGGAAGGACGCGTCAGGCCCAGAAGCGCGATGCGCTCGCCGCCGCGCACCAAAAGCTCGGCCATCGCCAACGTGAGAACCAGCGCGCGGTCATGCTTGGTCGTCTTCGCGAGGTGGCTCGCAAACTGCATCGAGGCCGACATATCCGGCCACAACCAGACGGTATGAGCGGCTTCCCATTCGCGCTCGCGCACGAACAAGGTGTCGGAACTCGCCGAACGGCGCCAGTCGATCAGGGTGGCGGAATCCATCGATTGGAACTGGCGGAATTGCCAGAACGTCTCGCCGGGGCCCGCGCGGCGGCGGCCATGAATACCGTGCGAAACCGTGGAGGAAATCCGCATCGCTTCCATCAGCAGATCAGGCAGCCGGTCGGCGAGCCCATGGGCCTCACCTTCAAGCTGGAAGACGCGTGCGCCGTCCACGGCGTCCCGACCCGATCGTGGCTGTGCGGCCATTCCCTGTCCGATCCAGATGAGGCGAACTTATGCCCGCCGGTGTTTAGCCGACACGGCTTGCGAGCCGCGCGATCACGCCGCTGACGTCTTGGCCTTCCGTGCGTGCCGCGAACGACAGCGCCATGCGATGCTTGAGTACCGGCTCGGCCAGCGCCACCACGTCGTCGATTGACGGCGCCAGCCGGCCGTCGAGCAGCGCCTTGGCGCGAACGGCGAGCATAAGCGCCTGGCTGGCGCGCGGGCCAGGACCCCAGGCGATCAGGCGGCTTGCCTCCTCGCTGGCGCCATCGCCGGGACGGGCGGAGCGCACCAGCGTCAGGATCGCCTCGACGACCTTGTCGGGAACCGGGATTTGGCGGACGAGGCGCTGGGCGGCCATCAACTCCTGCGCGGAGTAGATCGACTCGAGCTTGCGCTCTTCCGTGCCGGTGGTGGCAAACAGCATCCGGCGCTCGGCGGCGAGATCGGGGTAACTGACATCGATCTGCAGCAAGAACCGGTCGAGCTGGGCTTCGGGCAGCGGATACGTGCCCTCCTGCTCCAGCGGGTTCTGCGTCGCGAGCACGTGGAACGGCATCGGCGTATCGTGGCGCTGGCCAGCCACCGTGACGTGGTGCTCCTGCATGGCCTGCAGCAGCGCCGACTGCGTCTTGGGCGAAGCGCGGTTGATTTCGTCCGCCATCAGCAGCTGCGTGAAGATCGGCCCCGGAATGAACCGGAACGAGCGGCGCTGGCCCGGATTATCCTCCAGCACCTCGGCGCCGATGATGTCCGACGGCATCAGGTCCGGCGTGAACTGGATGCGCTTGGCCTCCAGCCCCAGCACCTTGCCGAGCGTATCGACAAGTAGCGTTTTGGCGAGACCCGGCACGCCGATCAGCAGGGCGTGGCCGCCCGCCAACAGCGTAACGAGCGTTCGCTCGATCACGAGATCCTGGCCGAAGATCACGGAGGCCGCAGCCTTGTGGACGCGCTTCAGCCGCTCGCCAGCGGCGTCAATGCGGGGGACGATGTCGTCCTGAGTGTGTGTGACGGTGCTCATTTCACCAATATAGAACGGGTGTGACGGGGAAAGAAACTCTCATCCGTGGAAAGTGGTCACTTTATGAAGAAGTGAACGAGAGGTGCCAGGTTTTAGGGGCTAGGTTTCAGGGGCCAGGTTTTAGGAGCAAGGCCGAATCCAAGTGACTCCCGCCGTTCTGCCCGCTTACTTCCCTGGAACCTGATCCCTGAAACCTGAAACCTCCTGAAATGAGCGATACCGCACGAATCCAAGGCCTCGAAGCCCTGCTCAAGGCCCAGACCGGCGGCAGCCTGCCGCCTGTCGAGCGGTGGGACCCGCCGTATTGCGGCGATATCGGCATGGCCATCCGTGCCGATGGCGTGTGGCTTTACCAAGGCTCGCCGATCGGACGGATGCCGCTCGTCAAGCTGTTCGCGCGGGTGTTGCGGCGGGATGCGGACGGCCGTCACTTTCTCGTGACCCCGGCCGAGAAGGTCGACGTCACGGTTGAGGACGCGCCGTTCCTCGCGGTGGAAATGCAAGTCGATGGCGCGGGCGAGGCCCAGCAACTCACCTTCCGAACCAATGTGGACGACATCGCGCGCTGCGGGCCCGAGCATCCGCTTCGGTTCGTCGAGGAGGCCGGCAGCGGCGGCCTGAAGCCCTACGTGCTGGTGCGCGGACGGCTCGAAGCCCTGGTCTCGCGGGCCGTCTATTATGATCTGGTTGAGCTGGCGGTACCAAGAAGCACCGAGGAACCCGACAGCCTGGGCGTGTGGAGCGGCGGCGTGTGGTGGGAGCTTACGCCGGGCTGAACAGCACGCTGGTTCAACCCGACGGCGCCCCGACGCCCGGCTCGGTTGCCCCGCGCTTCAGCGTACCCAAGCGGAACTGGGTGTACGCGGAGATCAGGCTCAGCGCGACCACGGCAACGCCACCGGCCAGGAACACCTGGTTCGCCGCCCAATCGCCCTTGATGCTGTAGATCTTGCCCGAGGCGAGCAGGAACATCGTGCCGGCAAGCGCCGCCGCCGCGTGGGCCAGCGTTACGCGGGTCGCCAACAGCAGCGCGCGAGGTCCGCGCAGAATGCTGCCGGGACGCGCCACAAAATGCACGTAGACGATGATCAGCCAGGCGATCAGCGCCATGCCGGCCGCATATTGGATTCCGTGTTGCCAGCGCAGACCGGTAAGCCGGTAGATGAAGATCAGGGCGAGCGAGCCCCACAGGTAGCCCAACATCATGATCCGGGCATTGCGGATCGCGGCCGAAACCGCCGAATCGTAGTCGGGAACCGCGCGCTGATGCGCCCACCAGGGCCGGTTGATGTCCAGCGCGACAGCGACCAGCGCGGCGACATAAAGGCCGGCCGCCGTCCATGACAACGCCGGCAGATCGGCGGCGACGCCCGACACCATCGCGGCGATGCTCGCCACGATGGCCGTCAGGATCCAAGGCAGGAGATTGGTCAGCGGCATCGCGGGCGTCTCGATCGGAGGCGGCACTCGAACACTGAATGCACCGGCGCACCGCCTAGCACAACCCTTGCGTTGCTTCGAGCGCGATCGCGGGTACAACGGCTGAGCGGCGTGAGCTTTCCCGCGATCAGCGGTTCTTGAACTTCAAAGCGAAGCCCGTGATCGCCGCCATCGCGATCGCGCCGAAGAAGAACACGTTGTTGGCCGGCCAGTCGCCAAAGCGCGGGGTGAACATGCGAACCATCTTGCCGTCGACCAGCAAACCAATGATCGTCGCCACCATCCCCACCAGCAGCACGATGGCCATCACATTGGCGAGCTTGAGAAGTGTGGGATCCTCGCGGCCTTCGTCGGCATCGCGCTGAAGGATGCTGGCGAACACCATCGATAGCCCGGCGACGATACTGCAAGCCACTGTAAACAGCACCCACTCGCGCCAGACTGCGATGCCGAAAGCATAGGTGGTCAACAGGCACAGCGCGGCCCAGGTCCACACATATGAGACATAACGCGACGTCATCGCCGCGACGGCGCTCGGGCGGGCGCCGGTTTCCCGCAATGCGGTATTGGAGCGGAAGAAGGTGGCCGCAAACCCGATGGCGACGATGGCCGCGATGCCCATGTGAGCGTAGGCCATGTGTACGCCGTCGCCTCGCCGCGCCACGAACAGGATCATCACCGCGACACTGCTGATCAACGATACCGCACCAACTATCATTCCCTTGCCCCCTCGACCGGCAAACCCACCGTGCCGTTCTACGCCCGTGTTGAGACACTACTTCTACATATTCATCGCGCTCGCGCCGACGATGCCGTTCCCTCGTCCCCGGCAATCTTCTTCCATGCACAGTTTTGCGAACTCTGCTTAGGCCGGCGAAAGCGCCATCACCTCGCGGCGCAGCACCTTACCCGTGGCGGACTTCGGCAGCGCCTCCACGAAATCGAAAATGTGCGGGATCTTGTTGCGGGCGAGCCGCGATCCCAGGTGCTCGCGCAGCGCGTCGGCGAACGCGGGCCCGGGTGCGGTGCCGGCCTTCGGTGCGACCACGGCGCGAACGAGATTGCCGTCCTGCGAATGCGGCACCGGTACGACGCACGCCTCGGCGACGCCGTCGTACTCCTGCAGCGCGTTCTCGATCTCGATTGGCACGATAAAGATGCCGCGACTCTTGAAGCAATCGTCGTTACGGCCCGCGATCCAGAAGTAGCCGTCGGCGTCCCGGCGGGCGAGGTCCCCGGTGTGGAACCATCCGTGGTGAACCACCTCGTCGGTCTTGGCCTGGTCCTTGTGGTAGCCGAGAAAGAAGCTCGGGTTGTCGGCGCGAATGACGAGCTGACCGACCTCGCCATCGGGCAATTCATTGTGCTCGTCATCCACTATCCGTGAGTCGGCACCCCAGGGGATGCCGATCGAGCCCGGCTTGATAGGGATCAGCGGGCCGTGACTGATGGCGAGTTGCATTTCGGAGATGCCGTAGTGCTCCCAGATGTCGACGCCGAAACGGCGCTTCCATTCCGCGAGCGTGGCCGCGCCGAGCGCCTCGCCTGAGGCATTGCAGCCGCGCAAGCTGGAGGTGTCGTGACGCTTCTCGATGCCGTCCATCGCCAGCAGGCGCCGGTAGATCGTCGGCACGGCGTGAGCGACGGTGACGCGGAACCGCTCGACGCATTCGAGGAACCGTTCCGGTGTGGCACGGCCTTCCATTGCCGCGCACGTGACGCCGTTGCGCAACGCGAACAGCACGTTGTGGCCGAGCAGGGAAATGAAGCTCCATTCGCCGGCGGCCATCACGACATCGCCGGATAGCGGCGGCACGCGGTCGCGATTGGCGTTGCCGCGCGCGACGAGCCAGCGGTGGGCGTGGACGATGCCTTTCGGCCGGCCCGTGGTGCCGGACGTGTAGCACATGAAAGCGGGATCATCGGCGGCTGTGTCGGCGGTAGCGATCGAGCCGGAGACGGACATCGCCTCGAAGCTCTGCTCGCCGGCGCGCGCCCCCCGGGCCACGATCAGGCCTTTAGGCAGGCGGTCGCGAAGGTGGCGCAGCGGTTCGGCCTGCTCGTCGAGTGCGATCGCCGCGACGCTGTCGCTGTGGCCGAGCACGTACTCGACGTCGGCGAGGCCGGTGGCGGTGTTCTGCATGACCGGCACCGCGCCGATCTTGGTAAGCGCGAGCAACGCGATCACGAACTCCGGGCAATTCCACATCCGGATGAGGACGCGGTCACCGCAGGCAATGCGGGCGTCAACGAGGCCAGCGGCGAAGGCGCCCACCTTGGCGTCGAGCGCGGCGTACGTGAGTTGGCCGCTGTCGGCGACGATCGCGAGCTTGGCGCCATCGCCCGCAGCGATTCGTGCGTCCAGACATTCGCGCGCGATGTTGATGCGCGCAGGGATTTCGGCGTAACGGGCCCATTGGGCAAAGCGCGGGTCGCTCATACGCAAGTCCAGGCCGTGAGAGTGGATCGACGGTTTCAATCCACTCTACAGCGTTCAGCCCGGATTTTGCATCCCTCGCTCAGTTGAGCCCATCAGTTGAGCCCATCAGTTGAGCGACGAGTCTGCGGACTTCATGCTGAGCGTACCCTTGATCTTCGCGCCCTCTTCCGCCGAGAAGCTCTTCTGGCAGATCTCGCAGTCGACGTCGGCGGTGCGCTCCAGGCGAACGCTGTCGGCCACGATGCGGCCCTTCGCCTTGCCGCGGATGATGACGTCGGTCGCCGTCACGCCGCCCTCGACGAGCGCGTCGACGTCGATGATCAGCAGCTTGCAGGTGATGTTGCCGATCACCTTGCCCTTGACCAGAACGTCGCCTTCGCTCTCGAGGTCGCCGCGCATCGTCAGGTTCTCGTCGACGATGGAATGGTTGCCGGTCCGGGCCTTGGCGGTCGCCGACAACGCATTCGAGCTCGAATGATCGGACGTGCTGGTGTGCAGGTCGATCGAAATGCCGTTCGACGCAGCGACACCGGTTTCCATTTTGCGTGGGCTGAACATAGTTGTAGCTTCCCTGTAGATTGAAGTGCCAGACGCCGTTTTGCGTGTTTTTTGCCAACCGCTGTGGGGTTGATTTGGTATTTGCTGATTTGCGGAGTTCGGGAAGGATAAATCGATTAAGTTTCAAAGAGCTGCGCAAGATCGATAGGTAAATGTGGCCGTTGTGGCACGCCAATGGAGCGAATGCATCTTGCGGTTGTGGCGCATCGATAATTGGATGCCAGAATGCGCGAAGCTGGGCGGCATCGGCGGTCGGAATCGGCACAGTATCAGCAACTGAGCTTTATTTTCCAAGACGAGGGGCTTTGCCCCTCGTCCTTGTCAAAGGGCTTGCCCTTTGAAGCTGCATATCCATGATGAGTGCTCTATTTAATGAGCGCCCGACGAATTCAATTCTGCCGGCGATAGCCACGCGATTTCGCGCATCGCTCGAGTGCACCGCGAGCTGCCTGGTTTGCCTTTTGCCGCGCGTTGGGATTGGCCGCCGACGTGCGCATCAATGAGGAGCGGTGTGCGATGACGCCCTGTTTGTGACACTCGAGCGCGTCGATCGCCACGCTGTGGCGGTCCGCGCCCGGCTTGACGTATCGCACCGGTGTTGCGCAGCCGGTCAACAGCACGGCAACAGCGCTCAGACATAAGATCTTCCGCATTCATTACCCCTCCAATTAATGGTGAGGGGTGATGAGATGCCGCCGTCAAATTGTAAAACGTATTGCGCAGACTTGCCGATAATTCCTCGTGACTGTTGTTTTGCCGACTCACATGCTGGTCACGTGTTTCGACCCGCCGCATCAAGCCCCATATCCCGGCCCCTTGAACTCCGGCTTCCTCTTGTCAAGAAACGCCCGAATGCCTTCCTGGCAGTCCTTGGTGCGGGTGATCTCCATGATCGCGGCGAGTTCCTTGCCCCAGCCTTCGTCGGTGCGGTTCTGGTTCCAATAGTATTTCACCAGTTCCTTGGCATAGCGCACCGAGAGATAGGGGTTCGATGCGATCTGGCCCGCATAAGCCATCGTCTCGGCCATCAACTGGTCGTGCGGGATCAGGCGATCGACCAACCCCATGCGCTCGGCCTCCGCCGCGTCGACGATCTTGCCGGTCAGGATCATGTCGAGCGCTTTGCCGATGCCGATCAGCTTGGGCAGGTTCCGCGCCCCGCCCGACTCCGGCAGGAAGCCCGCAGGCACCGCCACCTCTCCCAGCCGCGCCTTGTCGGAAGCAAACCGCATGTCGACCAGCGTGCAGATCTCCAAGCCGATACCGACTGCGGGACCATTGATAGCGGCGATGGTAATTGCTGGCAGATCCTCCAGTTTCTTGAAGCAGCGCTGCAGCACGGAATGGCGCAAGTCATTGAAGAAGTAGTGCGCCAACTCCTTGTAGGGGCCGAAGTTGCCCATGTCGAAGTCGTCTGGTCCAGCACCCAGCGGTCCCGCCTCTGACTTCAGATCGCCGCCTGCGGAAAAGCCTCGCCCTTCGCCGGTGAGGATCACCACCTTGATGTGGCTCTGGTGCTTGATTTCGTCGAGCAGGATGTCGAGCTCGACGCGCATGCGCACGTCGACCGCATTGAGGAAGTCGGGGCGGTTCAGCGTGATGACGCCGATGCTGCGCTCGTCGGGTCGGAGCGGGTTGGCGCGGACCTCCCACTTGATGGCCTTGTATTCCATGTGCGCATCTCCCTCGTGCAACCAGATCGAGGCGATGCTGCCACGCCGCGTGGGGTTGCGCGATAGGCAAACCTCTGTCTCGATGCCGAATGGGCTGCTACGGTTCTCTCGTCAACGCCCGCGAACGGCAGAATGGAATGGGGTTTCACAGCGATGCCGCAACATCACCTGAAGGCGGGGCCCGCGAGCTGCCACTGGGGCTTCTTCGATGCCACGCTCGCGCCGGTTGTCACGATCGCGAGCGGCGCGGAGATCACCATCGACAGCGTGAGCGGGCCACCCGAAACGTTGCCGCCGGCCGGGTTCATCGTGCCGCCGGAGCTGCTCGAAATCCACGCCAAGACGCCGCGCATCATCGGCCCGCATATGCTGACCGGGCCGGTGGCGGTCGCCGGTGCAATGCCGGGCGACGTGCTTGAAGTCGAGATCCTCGACGTCAAGCTGCGGCAGGACTGGGGTTACAACGCGATCCGCCCGCTGTCGGGCACGCTGCCGGACGACTTCCACGAGGTGCGGCTGCTCAACATACCCATGGACATGCAGCGCATGGTCGCCAAGCTGCCGTGGGGCGTGGAACTGCCGCTATCGCCGTTCTTCGGCGTGATGGGGGTCGCGCCGCCACCCGCGTGGGGTCGCATTTCCTCGGCGGTGCCGCGCTCGATGGGCGGCAACCTCGACAATAAAGAGCTACTGCCGGGCGCCAAACTGTTCCTGCCGGTGTACGTGCCCGGCGCGAACTTCTCGTGCGGCGACGGTCACGGCGTGCAGGGCGACGGCGAAGTATGCGTGACGGCCATCGAGACGGCGCTGCAGGGCCGGTTCCGGCTGACCGTGCGCAAGGATCTCAAGCTCGACTATCCCAGGGCCGAGACGCCCACGCACTACATGACGATGGCGATGGACCCCGACCTCGACCAGTGCGTCGTCAAGGCGCTGCGCGACATGATCAAGCTCGTCACCGAGCGGATCAACATTTCGCGCGAGGACGCCTACACCCTCTGCAGCCTCGCCGCCGACCTGCGCGTGACGCAGACGGTGAACGGCTCGAAAGGCATCCACGTGATGTTGGCCAAAACCGCTGTGCATGGGATGTAGCTTCCACGTCTTTGCGGATAGGTGATCAAGGGGGGACGATGACACGGACAGCAGCAACTCTAGCGATGCTGGCGGCGGTAGCGCTTGCGCCGGTTTCTCCCGCATCGGCCCAACGCAGCAAACCGCTTGTGCTGGAGAGCGTCGGCTCGTTCTATGTCGGCGGCAAGATGACGGAGATCGACGGCCGTGCGGCGATGGCCGGTCACATGTATGTCGAGTACATGATCCCGGCGCGCAAGACGCAGCCGTATCCGATCATCATGGTACACGGCGGTTTGCGCTCGGGCACCAACTTCACTGGGACGCTGGATGGCAAGGAGGGTTGGGCGCAGCAGATGGTGCGCCGCGGCTATGCCGTCTACATCGTCGATCAGGTCGGGCGCGGGCGCTCCGGCCTGTACGAAAAGCTCTACGGTCCGCTCCGCGTGTCGGATGCCAAAGGCGTGATGTCGCGCTACGTGCAGCAGAAGAAGCACGCACTGTGGCCGCAGGCGAAGCTGCACACGCAATGGCCGGGCGGCGATGAGATGGGCGATCCCTCGGTGCTGGCGCTGACGGCGTCGCAGCTTCCCGAGATCGCGAATTTTCGCCGGCAGCAGGAGCTCAATCGCGACGCGCTGGTGGCGTTGATTGACAAGATCGGGCCGTCGATCATCCTCGGCCACTCGATGGCTGGCGCGTTCCTGTGGCCCGTGGCTGACGCGCGGCCCGACAAGGTGAAAGCGATCCTCGGCGTCGAACCCAATGGCCCGCCGGCGCACCGCGTCGATTTCGTCGGCGCACCTGAGTGGTTCAAGTACGGCCCGCTGGCGTTGTCGTACGGCGTGACCGATGTGCCCCTGACCTATGCGCCCGCGGTCGCGTCGGCCTCCGAACTCAAGTTCGTGCAGCAGGATAAGCCCGACGCGGAAGGTCTCATTCGTTGTCACCTTCAGGCAGCGCCCGCACGGCAGTTGCCGAACCTCAAGATGCCGATCCTTGTCGTGATGGGCGAGGCGTCCTACCACGCCCCCTACGACCATTGCACCGTCAAGTACCTCGAACAGGCTGGCGCCAAGGCGACGTTCATGCGGCTCGGCGATCTCGGCATAAAGGGCAACAGCCACGTGCTGATGCTCGAGAAGAACAGCGCGGAGATCGCCGGCGCCATGGCGCAATGGCTGGCAAAGGCGATACCCTCGCAACGGCCGGCTCGACGATTGGGCAATAGGGGATAGCGCACCCTGCCCACGTCATCATGTCCTCGACTCCGCTACATGCCTCAGCCAAATTGCCGGTTCATCGCGCTTCACCCGTTTCGACCAGCTTCGACAGGACGATCCATCCATGGCCGACACCGCACTTTCGCAGACGAAAACGCAAGCCCGCGCTTCCGCTGGCGCGGACCCGCGCAGCGACTACATGCGCTACTACCCGACCGCGTTCGATCTGCGCAAACGCGCGCGCCAACGCATGCCGAACTTCGCGTTCGAGTATGGCGATGGCGGCGCTGGCTCGGATGGCGGCATCGACCGCAATTGGAAGGCGCTCGATGCGGTCGAGCTGATGCCGCGCTACGGCAAGGTCGTGGCACCACCGTCGGCGCAGACCACGATCCTCGGACGCAGTTATTCCGCGCCGATCGGCATTTCCCCGGTCGGCGGGCCCGGCACGTGTTTCCCAGGCGCGGAGCGATATCTGGCTGCTGCCGCGCAGGCCGCGCGCGTTCCCTATACGCTGGGTGTGCTGTCGGGCATCACAGTTGAGCAGGGGGCCGAGTTGGCCCCGGATGTGCTGTGGTTCCAGCTCTACCGGTTCGCGAACAACGGCCACAAGATCGGCCTCGACCTCGCGCGCCGGGCGGCGGCAGCGGGCGTGCAGGCGCTGGTGCTGACGTTCGATACCCCGGCGCGCACGACGCGGCCGCGCGAGTCCAAGAGCGGCATCCCGCACCCGTTCCGCCTGACCATGAAAATGCGGCTCGATGCGATGTCGTCGCCGCCATGGTTGATGGCGCTGGCGAAGAACGGCATTCCGCGGTTCGTGTCGCTCAACCCGTATATGGGCGACAATCTCAGCTTGGAGGAATCGACCGCGTTCATCCGTCGCGAGCAGGGCGGCGCGTTCACCTGGGACGAATTGAAGCTCTATCGCGATGTTTGGAAGGGTCCGCTCGTACTCAAGGGCGTGCTGCATCCGCAGGATGCGGAGCGGGCGGCACAGATTGGCATCGACGGCATTCTGGTGTCCAACCACGGCGGGCGGCAGATCGAGGCGCTGCCGGCCTCGATCGATGCGCTGCCGGCGGTCGTGCGGGCCGTCGGGGGCAAAGCGTCGGTGATCCTCGACAGCGGCGTGCGCTCGGGCGTGGACGCGGCCCGCGCGGTCGCGCTCGGCGCCGATGCGGCGTTCGCCGGCAAGGCCTTCATGTGGAGCCTCGGCGCGCTCGGGCCCGATGGTCCCGCGCACTTGATCAACGTGCTGACCGAGGACGTGCGCGCGACGCTGGGCCAAACCGGCTGTCCGACCGTAGCGGACCTGCGCAAGGTGCCTGTGCGCCACCCCGGCGCATGGCGGCCGGAAGATTGCGTGGAGCGGGGATAGAGCGCCGCCCGGCTCCTATGACCGCTTCCGTCATGGCCGCGCAGGCGACAGCACGTATCCAATGGCAATCGGGGCTCCACGCGGCCAACGGCATCGTGTAAGGGCTTGTGCGGGCCGAGCGGCCCTGAAACCCTATCCCGAGCCCAGATGGCGCAGAGACGAGATACGAAGCGCAAGCCAGCGCCCAATGAGCCGGACGACGAGCCGGTGGATGCGGCGTTGTCCGCGACCGTCGATACGGCGGCGGAAGCGCCCCCGCGCGCGCTGCCACCTGTGGGCGAAGCCACGCCGTCGATGGCGCAGTTCCTCGAGATCAAGGCGGCCAATCCGGACAGCATTCTCTGGTACCGGATGGGCGACTTCTACGAGCTGTTCTTCGAGGACGCGGTGGTGGCTTCCGCCGCGCTCGGCATCGTGCTGACCAAGCGCGGCAAGCACTTGGGCCAGGACATCCCCATGTGCGGCGTGCCCGTGGTGCGCGCCGACGAATATCTGCAGCGGCTGATTCGCCAAGGTTTCCGTGTGGCGGTGTGCGAGCAGCTCGAAGACCCTGCTGAAGCACGCAAACGCGGTTCGAAAGCCGTCGTGCGGCGCGATGTCGTCCGCCTCGTCACGCCCGGCACGCTGACCGAGGACACGCTTCTCGATGCCCGCGCGCGCAACTATCTGACGGCCCTGCACCGGCCGCTGGCGGGCGGCGATCTGGCGGTCGCCTCGCTCGATCTGTCGACGGGTGAGATGGAAGTCGGCCTCGTGTCGCGCGACGATCTCGGTAGCGAGATGGTCCGCCTGTCACCAAGCGAATTGATCGCGAGCGACGAGGTGCTCGGCGACGACGAGGTCGCCAAGTGGGTGTCGATCATCAAGATCTCGGCGACGCCGGTGCCGTCGGCGAGCTTCGACAGTCTCGCCGGCGAACGCAATCTCAAGGCGGCACTCGGCGTCAGCGAGTTGGAGGCGTTCGGCGCGTTCTCGCGGCCGGAGCTGGCCGCCATCGCCGCGCTGCTCAAGTATATCGAGCTGACGCAGATCGGGCGGCGGCCGATGGTGCGTCCGCCACGGCGCACGGGCGCGGGCAGCGTGCTCGTCATCGATGCGGCAAGCCGCGCGAGCCTTGAAATTCTGCGCACCACGTCGGGCGAAAAACAGGGCAGCCTGCTCGCCGCCATCGACCGCACGGTGACTGGCGCCGGCGCGCGCGAACTGGCCGCGCGGCTGTCGAGCCCCCTCACTGATCCCGTCGCAATCAATGCGCGGCTCGACGCGGTCGGTTTTCTGATCGAGCGGGAAAACCTGCGCGAGGATCTGCGCGCCGCACTGAAGGCAGCGCCTGATATTGCACGCGCGCTGTCCCGGCTGGCGCTCCAACGTGGCGGGCCGCGCGATCTCGATGCCGTCCGCGGCGCGCTCCAGCAAGGGCAGATGTGCGCGCGGCTGTTGCAGGATGGCGCGCGCGGCATGGGGCTGCCGCAGGAACTGGCGGGCGCGGTCGACCGCATCGGCGGCGCAAGTGCTGAACTGGCGGCGAAACTTGCGGCGGCGCTGGTCGATGAGCCGCCGCTGTTGCGTCGCGATGGTGGGTTCGTTCGCGCGGGCTTCCGGCCGGAGCTCGACGAAGCCGCTCAGCTTGCCGAAAACAGCCGCAAGGTGATGGCCGCGCTGGAGACTCGCTATATCGGTGAAAGCGGCGTCAAGACGCTGAAAGTCCGCCACAACAATGTCCTCGGCTACTTCATCGAGGTGACGCAGCTCAACGCGAAGCCGCTGCTGTCGCCACCCTTATCAGATACGTTCCGGCATCGTCAGACGATGGCGAATGCCGTCCGTTTCACGACCGTCGAGCTGGTCGAGATCGAAGGCCGGATCGCTTCGGCTGGGGAGCGGGCGCTCGCACTCGAGCAGGAGATCTTCACCGAGCTGGCGAGCGCGGTCGCGGCCGAAGAACAAGCGCTGATCGCGCTCGCCGCCGCGCTTGCAGAGATCGATCTGCATGCCAGCCTAGCGGAGGTTGCCGCCCTGGAAGGTTACGTGCGGCCGGTGGTCGACGGCAGCCTGGCATTCGACATTCGCGGCGCGCGCCATCCCGTCGTCGAACAGGCGTTGCGGGCAGCGAAGGCCGGACCGTTCATCGCCAACGACTGCGTGCTGGGCCGCGCCCCGATCCCCGGCGACGTGCCGGAGAACGCATCGGTGCATCGCGGTCCCGGCTTCGACGAGGATGCGCAGGGTCGGGTGTGGCTCGTCACCGGGCCCAACATGGCGGGCAAGTCGACGTTCCTCAGGCAGAACGCGCTGGTCGGATTGATCGCGCAGGCGGGCAGCTATGTGCCGGCGCAATCCGCGCACATCGGCGTGGTCGACCGGCTGTTCAGCCGCGTCGGCGCGTCCGACGATCTGGCCCGCGGGCGCTCGACGTTCATGGTCGAGATGGTGGAGACCGCGGCGATCCTCAATCAGGCGACCGAGCGCTCGCTGGTGATCCTCGACGAGATCGGGCGCGGCACCGCGACGTTCGACGGCCTGTCGATCGCCTGGGCGACGCTCGAGTATCTGCACGACGTGTCGAAGTCGCGCGCGCTGTTTGCCACGCATTATCACGAGCTGACGCAGCTGTCGGGCCGGCTTGGGCATATGTCGTGCGCGACGATGGATGTGAAGGAATGGCAAGACGAAATCGTGTTCCTGCATCGTGTACGCGCCGGCGTGGCCGATCGCTCCTACGGCATCCAGGTTGCCAAGCTCGCCGGGCTTCCCGCCAAGGTCGTCGGGCGCGCGGGCGAAGTACTGAAGCGGCTGGAAAAAAACGGGCGCCGCACGGGCGGCTCGGAACGCGTGCTCGATGATCTGCCGCTGTTTGCCATGATGCAGCCGGAAACCCGTCCGGCGGCAGAGCAACCACGCGGTCCTTCGGCGCTGGAATTGCTGGTCGACGCCACCAACGCTGACGAGCTCAGCCCTAAAGCGGCACTCGATCTCGTCTACCGTATCAAGGCCATCCGCGCCGAGGAAAGCGCGCCCGCCGGCAATGCCGGTGCAGCAACGCGAGAGAGATCATGACCGCGCACGAGCCGAGTGCGACGACCCTGCGCCGTACAGCAAGGCAGAATGAGCAAGCTCCGCTACCGCCTTACTTCGATACGGCGGCGCTGCGGACCGAGCTGTCCGGAATGTTCAATTCGATCGACGGCACCCCGGAGCGGCGTGCAGCGGTGGTCGACCGCCTCAAGCAGCTCGTCAAGTTCGCGCTCGCAAGCGCACGATCGCGGCTCGAATCCGATGGCAACGGGCGCGCGTGCGCGGCCGGCCTGTCGGCGTTCCAGGACGAGTTGATCCGGCTCCTCTACGATTACACGACGAAGCACATCTACCACGCGACCAATCCGTCGGATGCCGAGCGCATGGCGATCATTGCGACCGGCGGCTACGGGCGTGGTCTTCTGGCGCCGGGCTCGGACATCGATCTGTTGTTCCTCCTGCCCTACAAGCAGACGCCGTGGGGCGAAAGCGTCGCGGAATACCTGCTCTATATTCTCTGGGATCTCGGCTTCAAGGTCGGGCATGCCACGCGCACGGTCGACCAGTCGGTGAAGCTCGCGCAGGCCGACACCACCATCCGCACCTCGATGATCGACATGCGGCTGATCAAGGGCGACGGGCAGCTCTACGAGGAACTGCAGCAGCGGTTCAAGACGGAGGTGGTGCGCGGCACCGCGCGCACGTTCATCGAGGCCAAGCTCGGCGAGCGCGAGGAGCGGCACAAGCGCTCCGGCGAAAGCCGCTATCGCGTTGAGCCCAACATCAAGGAAGGCAAGGGCGGCCTGCGCGATCTACACACGCTGCACTGGCTCGCCAAGTACATCACCGGCGCCGATCTCGGCAGTGGCACGGGCGCGGACGGGATGTTCACGCCGGCCGAGCTTGCAACCTTCAAGCGCTGCGAGGATTTCCTGTGGAGCGTGCGCTGTCACCTCCACTTCCTCACCGGCCGGCCGGAGGAGCGGTTGTCGTTCGACGTGCAGCCGACGATGGCATCGCTGCTCGGCTACCGCGCGGCGGGTGGCATGCTGCCCGTCGAGCGCTTCATGAAGCACTATTTCCTGGTCGCCAAGGATGTCGGCGATCTCACCGCGATCCTGTGTGCGGCGCTGGAAATGCAGCAGTTACTCAAGGCCCCGCGCATCAACAAGCTGCTCAATCCGCTGACGTGGACGATCCGCCGGCGGGTGCGCAGCCGTACCGATTTCCGCATCGACAACGAGCGGCTGAACGTCATCGACGACCAGGTGTTCGCGCGCGATCCGGTCAATCTGATCCGCATCTTCGCCATGGCGGAGGAGACCGGCAGCTACCTCCACCCCAACGCGCTTCGGCTGATCCGCAGCTCGCTGCGCCTGATCAACGACCAGGTTCGCAGCGATCCGGAGGCGAACCGCATATTTCTCGATCTCCTCGACAAGAGCAACGAGCCCGAAGCAACGCTGCGGCTGATGAACGAGGCCGGCGTGCTTGGCCGGTTCCTGCCGCAGTTCGGCAAGGTCGTCGCGATGATGCAGTTCAATATGTATCATCACTACACCGTCGACGAGCATCTCGTGCGCACCGTGGGGGAGATGAAGCGCATCGGCGACGGCAAACTGGCGGATACGCTGCCGCTGTCGACGGAGATCTACTCATCGGTCGAAAACAAGCGGGCGCTGTTCGTCGCCGCCCTGTTGCACGATGTCGGCAAAGGCCAGAGCGAGGATCACTCGATTGTCGGTGCGCGCCTGGCGCGTGAGTTGTGCCCTCGGCTCGGGCTGTCGCCATCGGATACGGAAACCGTGGCGTGGCTCATCGAGGAGCACCTGACGATGAGCGTCATCGCGCAAAGCCGCGACATCGGCGACCCCAAGACGATCCGGGATTTCGCCGCCGTGGTGCAGAGCCCGGAGCGGCTGAAGCTGCTGCTGCTGTTGACGGTGGCTGATATTCGTGCCGTCGGGCCAGGAACGTGGAACGGCTGGAAAGGCCAGCTTCTGCGCCAGCTCTATTGGGAAACGGAGCCTCTGGTTGCCGGTGGACACACGATGGTCGGCCGGAAGGATCGCATTGTCGCAGCCCAAGAAGCATTGCGGCCCGAACTTGCCGATTGGCCGAAGGAGGAGGTCGACCGCTTCGTCAGCCGGCACTACGACGACTACTGGCTCAAGACGGACACCCGCAAGCAGACCGATCACGCACGGCTGATGCGGCGGGCGCATCAAAAGGAACAGAAGCTCGCGACCGATTTCGTCACCAACGCTTTCACCGCGATCACCGAGCTGACCGTGCTGGCGCCGAACCATCCGCGCTTGCTCTCACTGTTTTCGGGAAGCTGTGCTGCGGCGGGCGCCAACATCATCGGCGCACATATCTCCACGACGCGGGATGGCCTGGCGCTCGATACGTTCCTGCTGCAGCGCGAGTTCGCCGAGGAAGATGACGAGCGCCGGCGCACCAATCGCATCGCCTCGACCATCGATCAGGTGCTGCAAGGTGAGGTTCGTCTCGCCGCGCTGATGGCCAAGCGCAAGCCGCCGGAACGCCGGATCAGCGCCTTCCACGTCGAGCCGCAGGTCGTCATCAACAATGCGCTGTCCGACGCCTTCACGGTGATCGAGGCGACGGGGCGAGACCGGCCGGGTTTGCTCTATGAACTGACCAGTGCCCTATCGGACCTGTCGCTCGATATCACGTCGGCGCACATCACTACGTACGGCGAGAAGGCGGTCGACGTGTTCTACGTGACCGATCTGACAGCCAAGAAGATCGTGTCCGAGCAGCGGCAGCAGTCGATCCGGCAACGGATCACCCAGGTCCTTACGCCGCAGGAGGCCGCGTCCGCCGCGCAATCAGTATCGCCGGCGCGCGCCGAGCCATAGCTCCACCGCAGCACTTTGGCGGCATTGACCGGTGTGGGCGGGCGCGATTTAAGGTCTGCCGACAAGCACGCGCCGTGCGCGGCCACGCAATCCGAGATTGAGCGAGATCCCATGAGCAATCCAACCACCAGGCACACCCGCGTTCTGATCCTAGGCTCTGGTCCTGCGGGCTACACCGCAGCGATTTATGCCGCGCGCGCGATGCTCGAGCCCGTGCTGCTGCAGGGCATCCAGCCTGGCGGGCAGCTCACCATCACCACGGACGTGGAGAACTATCCGGGCTTCGCCAAGACCATCCAGGGCCCGTGGCTGATGGAGGAGATGCAGGCGCAGGCCGAGCACGTCGGCACAAAGGTCGTAATGGACCACGTCAACAAGGTCGAGCTGGGCAAGCGGCCGTTCCGGCTCGAGTGCGATTCTGGCGACGTCTACACCTGCGATGCGCTGATCATCTGCACCGGCGCGCAGGCACGCTGGATCGGGATTCCCTCCGAGGAGGCGTTCAAGGGCCACGGCGTTTCGGCGTGTGCCACGTGCGACGGCTTCTTCTTCAAGGGCAAGGAAGTGATCGTCGTCGGCGGCGGCAATACCGCTGTCGAGGAGGCGTTATTCCTGACGAACTTCGCCAAGCGCGTCACCGTCGTGCATCGCCGCGACAGCTTCCGCGCCGAGAAGATCCTGCAACAGCGGCTGATCAAGAACCCGAAGATCGAAGTGATCTGGGACAGCGAGCTGGCGGAGGTGGTCGGCTCGGCGTCGCCCAAGGCGGTCACAGGCGCGACTCTGCGCAACGTCAAGACCGGCAAGGTGACCGAGCGCGCGGTTGACGGCATCTTCATCGCCATCGGGCACGCGCCGGCAACGGAGCTGTTCAAGGGCCAGCTCGAGATGAAGCCGTCGGGCTATCTCATCACCAAGCCGGATTCCACCGCGACTTCCATTCCCGGCGTATTCGCGGCTGGCGACGTGAAAGACGATATCTTCCGGCAGGCGGTGACGGCAGCCGGCATGGGCTGCATGGCCGCTCTCGAGGTCGAAAAGTTGCTGGCGGGCGGCCACGGCTGAGGCCGAGTAGCCAATTCACAAGACCGGCGATGATGTGCCAAACTCTCCCGGAGCAAAGACCCGCCCACGTGCGCGGGCCACCGGGAGGGGAGCCAAGTTGATCATCGGGCGCTACGAGCGGCATCCAGACGCCATGCCCAAGGAGGACCCCACATGGCGGTTCGCTTCGGGCGCCAGCGCGGTCATCGAAGGCTCGATCCTTCACATCGTGGACCAGGCCGGGAACCAGGGCTTCGGCTACGCGTCCGCGACGCCACACATGGGCTCGATCCCCAAGGCGCTGGAGGCCGAGCTCGACTATCTCCAGCCACACGTCATCGAATGCGACGCCGATCAGATCGAGACGATCCTGGCGCAGCTCGACCGCGCCATTCGCGGTGCACCGCAAGCCAAAGCCGCGATCGATTGCGCGCTGCACGATTTGCTGGCGCGGAGGCTCGGCGTGCCGCTGTATCAACTGTTCGGCGGCAAGGTGCGCGACCGCGTGCCGGTTCTGCGCATCCTCGCGATCAAGACACCCGCCGAGATGGCGGCGCAGGCGCAGAAACTGTGCGACGAGGGCTATCGCTACCTCAAGATCAAGGTCGAGGGCGACGTGGCCGAGGACGTGGCGCGCGTGACCGCGATCCGCAAGCAGGTCGGCCCTGAAACGCACCTCACCATCGATGCCAACCAATCGTATTCGGCAAAGGACGCCATCGCCGCGATCACGCGGATGTCCGAACACGGCATCGACCTCGTCGAACAGCCTGTCCCGGCTGAAGACATCGAAGGGCTCTCGCTCGTTACGCGAACGGTTCCGGTGACCATCGAGGCAGACGAGGCGGCTGGCTCGCTGGCCGAGATCTACCGGCTCGTGACCGAGCGCGCCTGCGATGCGGTGAGCCTCAAGATTCCCAAGCTCGGCGGCCTCCGCAACACGGTTTCGGCGGCGCGCATTTGTGAGCAAGCCGGCGTCACGTACCGGCTCGGCGCGGCGGTGGGCCCGCGCTTGCTCGCCGGGCACGCGCTGCATCTGGCCTGCGCGCTGCCGGGTGTTTCCTACGCATGCGAGCTCGGCGAATTCGCGCGGCTGCTCGATGATCGCTTCGAGGGGCTCGAAGTCGAGAACGGCGAATTGCGCGTGCCGGATGTTGCAGGCTCGGGCGTGACGTGGAAGGGGCCTCGAAAAGCCGCGTAGGACTTTTCCTGCGGCTGTCAGATCGAGGCCAATCGGAGGACGGGGATGGGTACGCTGAAACGCATTCTGCACGTGAGCGTCGCACTTATGTGTGCCGTCCTTGCCGGCGGCACGGGACGCGCCAACGCGCAGGACATCTTGCTCAGCCGCGCGGCGGACCGCGATCAGGTGGTGCTCGAAGGCGCGCGAAAGGAAGGCCAGGTCGTTCTCTACTCGGCCGCGATCGTTAATCAGGCGCTGCGGCCGCTGACCGAGGCCTTCATGAAGAAGTATCCCTTCGTGAAGATGACCTTCTGGCGCGGCGACACCGAGGAGATCATGGCCAAGCTCTCGGCCGAGGTGCGCGCCAAGAACCTTGTGGTCGATCTCGTGGAAGGCACCGGCATCGGCGAGCTTGCCGTCGATGCCAAGGTGGCGGAGCCCTACTATTCGCCGATGATCGAGGCGTTGCCCCAGCACTATCGCGACCCGGCAAACCATTGGACAAGCACGCGGATCAGCTACTTCAGCATCGCCTACAATACGCGGCTGGTGCCGCCCGATCAGGTGCCCAAGACCTACGACGATCTGCTCGATCCGCGCTGGCAGGGCAAGCTCGCGTGGCGCATCGGTACGGCGAGCGGCACGCCGCTGTTCATCACTGGCGTCAGGCTGGCGCGTGGCGAGGAAAAGGCGAACGAGTACTTCAAGAAACTCGCGACGCAGAAGGTGATCAACTTCGGCTCGGGCAGCGCGCGCACGCTGGTCGACCGCGTCATCGCCGCCGAGTTCCCCATTGCGCTCAACATTTTTGCGCACCACCCTTTGATCAGCAAGCAGAAGGGTGCGCCTGTCGACTCCAAGCTGATGGATCCTGTGCCGGCAACGGCGGCAACGATGATCGTGCCGAAAGGCGTGAAGCGGCCCCACGCGGCCCTCCTGCTTGCGGACTTCATCCTGTCCAAGGAGGGGCAGGAAATTCTCGCCAAGGCGGACTATTTCCCCTCGCGTCCGGATGTGGCGCCCAAGGAGGGGCTCGCCTCCGTGATCCCCGCGCGCGCTGGTGTGCGCGAGCAGTTCCTGAGCTCCGACCAGCTCAACCAGAACACCGAGAAGTCGCAGAAGATCTTCGAGGAGATGTTCCGATGATGGCGCAAGTCGAGGTTGGCCGATGACAGCGCCCGCGGAAACGGTTGCAAGCCTCGATGTAGGCACGCCCCGCTCGTTATGGTCGCGGGTGACCGAGGTGTCGCCGGTCGTCTACATCCTGGCGGCGATCCTGCTGATCCTGATCGTGCCGCCGGCGATCTTCCTGGTCAGCGTCAGCCTGCGCGAACCGATGCCCGATGGCTCGTTCGGCGGCCTGACGTTCCGCTTCTATCAGAGCCTCATGACCGGCCGCTTCTTCTGGCCGAGCCTCAGCAACACGTTCATCTACGCCGCGGGCTCCGCCGTGGTCGCCATCGTGATCGGCACGGTGCAGGCCCTGATCGTCGAGCGGACCAACACGCCCGGCCGCAAGCTCGCGTTTCTCGGCGCGATCATTTCGCTCGGCGTGCCACATATTCTCTACGTCGTGGCGTGGCTGCTGCTGCTCGGCAAGTCGGGGCCGCTTAACGATCTGATCCAGGCGATCACCGGACAGCCGCAGGTGTTCAACGTTTATTCGATGCTGGGCATGGTGGTGATCGAAGGCATCGGGTTCGTGCCGCTGACGTTCCTGCTGATGTCGGCGGTATTGCGCTCGATGGACGCCTCGTTCGAAGAGGCGGCGATCATGGCGGGGGCAAGCCCCCTGCGCGCGTTCTGGGAAGTGACCCTGCGGATGGGCATACCCGCGATCTGCGCGCTGCTGCTGCTGATTTTCGTGCGCGCGTTCGAATCGTTCGAGGTGCCGGCACTGGTCGGGCTCGCCGGCAACATCAACGTACTGACCACGACGATCTATCAGAACGCGCACAAGACCGGCACGCCGAACTACGGCGAAGCCGGCGCCTACTCGGTGTGCCTCATCATCATCGTGACGGGGCTGTTGATCTGGCAGAGCCAGCTTTCGCGCAACGCGCACAAGTATCAAACGATCACCGGCAAGGGGTTCCGCCCGCGCATCGTCGATCTCGGGCGATGGAAGTATGCGAGCGCGGCGGTGCTGCTGGTGTTGTTCCTGGCGGTGACGGTGATCCCCGTCATGATGCTGATCTACACGTCGTTCCAGCCGTTCTACGACGGCGTGAGCGTCGGGGCACTCAGCCGGATGTCGTTGGAGAATTATGAGGCGCTGCTGGGCCCCGGCTCGTTCCGCGATTCCATTCTCAACACGTTGGTCCTGGGTGCTTCGACGGCGACGATCGTGGTCCCGTTCACCGCGATCTGCGCGTGGCTTGTCGCGCGGCGTGCGCCAGGCGCCGCGATCCTGGATCATCTCGCAACGCTGCCGCTGGTGTTCCCGGCGATCATTCTCAGCGTCGCGTTCCTGGATGTGTTCGTGAACCTGCCGATCCCGCTCTACGGCACGCTGCTGTCGATCATCATCGCGTCCTCGGTGCGCTATTTCCCATACGGTATGCGCTATTCCTACACGGCCGCTCTGCAAATCCATCCCGATCTGGAACAGGCGGCGACGATCTCTGGCGCGACGCGGTTCGCGCTGTTCATACGTGTGGTGATCCCGCTTCTGGCGGCATCGCTGATCAGCTCGTGGCTGCTGGTGTTCCTGCTGGCGGTGCAGGCGGTATCGCTGCCGCTGCTGTTGGTGGGGCCAGGATCTGAAATCATGTCGGTGACGCTGTTTGAGATGTGGCGCAATGGTCAGGTAACGGAGCTGGCCGCGATGGGCGTCTTGTGGATCGCGCTGATGACGTGCGTCAGTACGGCATTCCACATGCTGACACGGCATCGGCAGGTGATGGCGTGAAACGCTGTTTCAGCAAATGCTTTTCGCGGAAGGCGTGATTGCGTAAGCTCATTTGAACGTTAGAACCCAAGGGGAACTGGATTGGCCGGCGCACTAGAAGGCATCCGCATTGTCGAGTTCGCGAACTACGTTTCGGGTCCCTATGCCGGAATGCTGCTCGCGGATCTCGGCGCCGACGTGATCAAGGTTGAAGAGCCCGGCAAGGGTGATCCGTTCCGCGGCTGGGGGCGCGTGGAATACAGCCCGACGTTCGGTTCGGTGAACCGCAACAAGAAGAGCATCGTGCTCGACCTCAAGTCCGCTGAAGGCAAGGCCAACGCGCGGGCGCTGGTCGCCGCCGCCGACGTCCTGATCGAGAACTTTCGCACCGGCGCGATGGAGCGGCTGGGCCTGGGTTACGACGATCTCAAGGGCGACAATCCCGGCCTGATCTATTGCGCGATCACCGGCTTCGGATCGACCGGCCCCTACGCCAAGCGCCCAGGCTACGACACTGTGGGGCAGGCGATGAGCGGGCTGCTCAGCCTCCTCACCGATCTCGACAAGCCAAACCCGATGGGCATTTCGCTGTCGGATCACCTCTCCGGCATGGTCGCGACGCAGGGCATTCTTGCCGCACTCGTCGCGCGCGGGCGCACGGGAAAGGGCCAGCGCGTCGACACGTCTTTGCTGGAAGCCACGTTGTCGTTCTGTGGCGAGAACGCCGCCAACTACTTCGAGAACGGCAAGACGCCGAGCCGCGCAACGCGCACGCATCGCGCGCAGGTCTATGCGTTCGTGGCAAGCGACGGGAAGCCGCTCGTGATTCACCTGTCGTCGCCAGCGAAGTTCTGGGAGGGCCTCGTCAAGGTCGTCGGCAAACCCGAATGGCTGGCCGATCCGCGGTTCGCCACGAAGGAGACGCGCGGCAAGAACTACGCCGCGCTGCACGAGGCGCTCTCGGCGGTGTTCCGCACCGACACCCGCGCGGCTTGGCTCGATCGACTGCTGGCTGCCGACGTTCCGTCCGCGCCTCTGAATAACTTCGACGACGTGTTCGCCGACCCGCAGGTAAAGCATCTGGAAATGCGGGTCGACGTGCCGCATCGTACGCTCGGCAAGGTCAGCCTGCTGCGCAACGGGCTGCGGATGTCGGAGACCCCGACGTCGATCAGATCCGCCTCGCCGGAGCTGGGCGAGCATACCGAGGAAGTATTGGCCGAGCTGGGGAAGAAGAAACGATGACGCTTGGTTCTGTAGATCGCGACCGTAGGTCGGGTCGAGGTGCGAGACCCGAAAATCCACGGCCACACCGGAAATGTTGGGTCGCGCTCCGCTTGTCCCAACCTACCCAGTCCTGGGTTGCGGCGGCCGTCTTGGCCTTGGCTGGAGCGTCGACAGTCTCCGCCCAGCCGTCGCCCGATTTCTACAAAGGCAAGCAGATCGCGCTCATTACCGCGGCGTCGCCCGGCGGCGGCTACGATCAATACGCGCGGCTCCTCGCGCAATACATGCCGCGCTACATTCCCGGCGGGCCGTCGATCGTCGCACAGAACATGGTCGGGGCGGAGGGGCTGCGGGCCGCCAATTACCTCTACAATATCGCACCGCAAGACGGCACGGCGATCGGCGGGCTATCGCGCAACACGGGTCTCGCGCGCCTCTATGCCTTCGAAAGTTCAGGCATCCAGTTCGACGCGCGAAAGTTCCATTGGCTCGGCTCGCCGCAGCAGGAAGTTGGGCTGTTCATTACGCATGCCAAGAGCGGCATGAAAACCGCCGCCGATCTCAAGACGAAAGAGATCACCGTCAGCTCGACGGCGCACAACTCGCCAAGCTCCATCTACGCCCGCATGCTCAATGCGACCTACGGCACAAAACTGAAGCCGGTCTCAGGCTATCAAGGCTCGCAGGCAGCGCTCCTTGCGCTCGAGCGCTTCGAGGTGGACTCGCATATTTCAGGCGGATCGTCGTCCGCCTTCCGGGGCCGCTTCGAACCCTGGCTCAAGGCCGGCACTGCCTATCTCGTGATGCAAATGGGCATGACCCGCGATCCCGCCTACCCCGACGTTCCTACGGTTCTCGATCTGATGCCGACGCCCGCCGACCGCCAGTTGTTCGAGATCGGCTTCGTCGAGCAGGTGATGGGGCGTCCGTTCGTGATGCCGCCCGGCACGCCGCCCGATCGCGTCAAGCTGATGCGCGCCGCGTTCGACGCCACGATGAAGGACAAGGATTTCCTCGCCCACGCGGCGAAGGAGAAGATTGAGATATCGCCCGTCGACGGCGCCACGATCAACGCGCTGCTCGATCGCGCCTATGGCGCGCCGGCGGAGATCGTCGAAAAGCTGCGGGCACTGGCGAAATGAGCGAAATCCAACGGCAAGAGGCCCACGTAACATGATCGAACCATCGCGCGATCTTCGCGACATCTGCGCCGTGGTGGGCGCCGGCAACAGCCGCCTGGGCAAGGTGCCCGGCGTATCGAGCCTCGACCTCATCGTCGAAGCGATGCGCAACGCCATCGACGATTCCGGCGTGAAGATCGGCGAGATCGACGGCATCATCTGCCGTGGCCCGGATGAACTCTATTCGCAGCATCAGCTCGTCGGCGAACGGCTCGGCATCAACGCCAGCTTCTCCACCACGGTCACCAATGGCGGCGCGAGCCAGATCTTGTCGATCGCACTCGCCGTTATGGCGATCCGGCACGGGCTCGCCACCACCGTGATCTGCGGTTATGGCCGCGATGCGTGGTCGCGCACGCACAAGTCCGAAGCCGATCGCATGCGCAACGAGACGCGCCCCGACAACCAGCTCGCGCAGGAATTCGGGCCCGAGTACGGCTACTACAGCGCGGCGGCGACGCATGCGTTCGGTGCGACGCGCCACATGCACCTGTACGGCACGACGAAGGATCACTTCGGCGCGATCGCGGTGGCGTTTCGCGAGCACGCGCTGCGCAATCCGCAAGCGATGATGAAGAAGCCGTTGACGATGGCGGACTATCACAATCAGCGCTCGATCGTGCGCCCGTTCGGCTTGCTCGACTGCTCCCTGCGCTCCGATGCGGCCGGCGCCATGATCGTGACCAGCCGCGAGCGCGCGAAGGATTTGAAGCAGCCGCCGGTCGTCATCAAGGGCTTCGGCACGCACAACAATCTGCGCGGCTGGTTCATGGACGACAACATGGTCATCACGGCGGCGAAGAAGAGCGGCGAGACCGCCTACAAAATGGCCGGCATCGGCCCCAAGGACGTCGACACCGCGCAGATCTACGACTGCTTCACCTACATGGTGCTGGCCCAGCTCGAAGACTACGGCTTCTGCAAGAAGGGCGAGGGCGGCGATTTCGTCGCGTCCGGCGCGTTGCGCATGGGCGGCGCGTTGCCGACGAACACGTCCGGCGGCCAGCTCTCTGAAGCCCATGCTGAAGGCGTGCTGCAGATCGTGGAGGGCGTGCGTCAGATGCGGCACACCTATCCGGCCGAGCGCCAAGTCAAGGATGCGGAGATCGCGCTGATCTCCGGCCACGGCGGCAACACGGTGTGCCATTCGACACTGATCCTGGGGAGGGCGTGATGAGCGAGCCCGTTGCAAAGTCCATTGCCAAGCCGTTGCCGAAACCCGCGCCGGAGTCGGTACCCTATTGGCAGGCGGCGGCGCAGCATCGGCTGGAGCTGCCGCAATGCGACAGCTGCGAGAAGCATTGGCACCCGCCCTCGCGGTCTTGTCCGCATTGCCTGTCGGACAAATTCCGTTGGTCGCAGGTTTCCGGCCGCGGCAAGGTGTTCAGCTTCGTGATCTACGACCGCGTCTATCACCCCGCGTTCGCGACCGAAGTGCCATACGTCGTCGGCCTCGTGGATCTCGAAGAGGGCCCGCGCATCCTGTCCAACATCATCGGCATTCCCCCGGAGCAAGTGCGGTGCGAATTGAAGGTGCAGGTCGTATTCGACGACGTGACGCCCGATGTCTCCGTCCCGAAATTCAAACCGGCGTAACTCTCCCTCTCCCCCTGAAGCGTAGCGCAAGGGGGAGAGGGTCGGGGAGAGGGGCGGCCGCTTGCGCAATGTTTTGAATGCGCTGCGTTGCCTGCGTTGCTGCCCCTCTCCCTAACCCACTCCCCTCCGACAGGAGGGGCGAGGGAATTAAACAGGAGACCCCCACATGCAAACCAGCCGCGACGAAACCCGGATCTACAATAAGAACAAGTTCAAGCTCGGGCTGTTCGGCATGAACTGCCGGGGCGGGCTCAGCCTCACCAAGGCGCCGGAGCGCTGGGACGCGTCGTGGGACAACAACGTCATCGCGGCCAAGCTCGCCGATGAGGCAGGCCTGGAATTCCTGCTGCCGATCGGGCGTTGGCACGGCTACCAGGGCGAGAGCGATACGCAAGGTACGACCTTCGAGACGATCACCTGGGCGTGCGGCTTGCTCGCGTTGACCAAAGAGATCACGACGTTCGGCACGCTGCACGTGGCGTTCGTCAATCCGGTGTTCGCGGCCAAGCAGATGGTGACGGCCGATCACATCGGCCACGGGCGCTTCGGCCTCAATGTCGTGTCGGGCTGGAACCCGATCGAGTTCGGCCAGATGGGCGTCGATCTCGGCGATCACGAGGGCCGCTATGCCTACAGCCAGGAATGGCTGGAGATCGTCAAGCGCATCTGGGCGGACGAAAAGCCGTTCGACTACGACGGTACGCACTACAAATTGAAGGGCGTACTCGGCAAGCCGAAGCCGTGGTGGGGCAGCCGGCCGATCCTCGTCAGCGCCGGCAACTCCGACACGGGCCGCGATTTCGCGGCCACCAACGCCGATTGTCTGTTCACCACGGTTCCGCCAAAGCTCGAGGATCTCGCACCGAAAATCGCGGCCTTCCGCAACGCCGCGCCCGATGGCCAATTGCGCAACTTCTTCGGCAGCGCGCATCTGATGGTGCGCAAGACGCGCAAGGAAGCCGAGGACTACCACCACTACATCGTCCACGAAGTCGGCGACTGGGAGGCCGCGGACTTTGCCTTCAACCTGCGCGGCAACCGGATCAATTCGTGGCTCAAGGCGGATGAGCAGAAATTGAAGGCGCGGCTCATTTCCGGCGCCGGCCATCCCGTGATCGGTAGCTACGACGACGCGGTCGAGACGTTCCAGAAGATGAGCGCCGCGGGCCTCGATGGCTTCGCGCTCGGCATGATCAACTACGTCAACGATTTCCCGCACATCCGCGACGAGCTTCTGCCGCGCATGGAGCGGGTTGGATTGCGCGAGCCGTACAAGGGTGAGAATTAAAGAGGAAACGCTCATGAAAATCGTCGAGGTACGCGTCGAAGAATCCCTGCTGCCCAAGCAGGACAAGGACTGGAAATTCGCGCTCGCCGCCAGCGGGATGTCGGAAGGCTGGGTCGTCAGCATCCGCGCTCAGGACGGCACGACAGGCTACGGCTACGCCTCGTCGATGGCGCACTACGGCGCGCCGCACGAGACCGTGAAGGGCGCGCTCGATCGCCTGATCAAGCGGCTCGAGGGTCGCGATTCCCGGGACATCGCCAACATCATGGCCGATCTCGATCGCGCGATGGTCGGCAACAACCAGGCGAAGGCCGGCATCGATTGCGCGCTGCACGACCTGATGGCGCGGCGGCTGAACATTCCGATCTGCGATCTGTTCGGCGGGCCGGCCGTTCGTGAGTTCGCGACGCTGCGCATCCTGCCGATCAAGTCGCCTTCGGACATGGCGAAGAATGCACGGATGCTGCACAACAAGGGCGTGCGGCACTTCAAGATCAAGATTCACGGCGAGATCGACGAGGACGTGGCGCGCGTCGCCGCCGTGCGCAAAGAGCTGGGCGCCGACGCGCATCTGACCGTCGATGCCAACCAGTCCTATGCGCCCAAGGATGCGATCATCGCGCTCAACAGAATGGCGCAATACAAGATTGATCTCGCCGAGCAGCCGGTGAAGGCAAGCGACCTCGTCGGGCTCAAGGCCGTCACCGCCGCCGTGCCGATCACGATCGAGGCGGACGAAGCCGCCTACTCGCTCGATCAGGTGATGATCCTGGTGCGCGACCGTATCGTCGACGCGATCAGCCTGAAGATCGCCAAACTCGGCGGCCTCCGGAAAACCTATGCCGCCGCGATGATCTGCGAAGCCGGCGGCGTGCGCTATCGCATGGGCGCGCACTCCGGGCCACAGTTGCTGGCCGCGCACGGACTGCAACTCGCCGCCGCGCTGCCGGGCATCTGGTACGCATCCGAGCTGACCGAGTTCGACGGCCTCGCCGAGGACCGCTGGGAAGGGCTCAAACTTGTCGACGGCGTGCTGCATCACACCGATGCGATCGGCTGCGGCGTCACACCGAAAGCAGCGCGCACAAAAGGCTGATCCAACAGCGACGGTCATAGCCGCATTCATAAAAGCGTTGGGAGGGGCATCATGACGTTTCGACCGCTGGCAAGGATCGCCGCTGCGTTTGCATTGTTTGGCGCGATGACATCGACAACATCCGCCCAACAAGGCCAGGTCCACGACTTCCTGACCTACAATGGTCCAGACCGTGAGCAGCGCCTCGTCGAGGGCGCGACGAAGGAGGGTCAGGTCGTCCTCTACTCGGCGATGATCGTCAATCAGGCGTTGCGGCCGGTGACCGCCGCGTTCCAGAAAAAATATCCGTCGATCAAGATGACCTACTGGCGGGGCGACAGCGAGGAGATCGGCACCAAAGTCGCGGCCGAGATTCGCGCCAACCGGCTCGTCGCCGACATCGTCGAAGGCACCGGAGTCGGTGAGATCGTCGTCCAGTCCGGCATCGCGCAGCCGGCGTGGTCGCCACATCTGGCCGACATCCCGCAGGAGCGGCGTGACCCGCGCGGCGTGTGGGCGCCAACGCGGATGAGCTATTTCTCCGCAGCCTACAACACCAAGCTGGTGCCGCCCGGCACGCAGCCCAAGACCTACGAGGAACTGCTCGATCCGAAATGGCAGGGCAAAATTTCATGGCCCCTGACGTCGGCGAGCGCCGCGCCGCTGTTCGTCACCAACCTGCGCATCGCCTGGGGCGAGGAGAAGGCGTACGCCTATCTGAAACAGCTCAGCGCACAGAAGATCGTGAACTTCGGCTCCGGCAACGCCCGCACGCTGGTCGACCGCGTGGTCGCCGGCGAGTATCCGATCGCGCTGGCGATCTTCGCGCACCATCCGCTGATCAGCGCGGGCAAGGGTGCTCCCGTGGCGACGCAACTAATGGCGCCTGTGTCGAGTGCGGCCGGCACGATCGCGATACCCAAGGGCGCGCGCCATCCGCACGCGGCGCTGCTGCTGATGGATTTCATCCTGTCGCAGGAGGGCCAGACGATCCTTGCCTCGGCGCAGTATTTGCCGGTTCGCCCCGACGTCGAGCCGCAGCCGCAGATCGCGCCGATCGTGCCCTCGCGCGCGGGCGTGGCGGAAAACTTCGTCAACTCCGAAAAACTCAACGCCCTGACGGAACGCTCGTCGAAAATCATCGAAGAGCTGTTCCGGTAAATTCCCCTCTCCCCATCACGAAGCGTGATAGGAAGCGGCAGAAGTCACCCCCTGATCCGCGGCAGCAGCGGCAACGCGTTGCTCCGATAAATCTGCGCCAACTCGGCCGGCGAGAACACGCCGCCCTTGATCAGCCGCTGCACATGGTCGTCGGCGGTGCGGAACGGATAGTCCGTGCCGAACACGATCTGCGACATCGGCACGACCTTCTTCAGCGCGCCCATCGACACCTCATTCGACGACTGCGCGGTGTCGTAGAAGCATTTCGCCGCCTCGGCCCGGAAGCCGTTCGGCACGTTCGGCTTGAGATCCTTGTTGAGGTCGGCCGCCCGGTCGAACCGCTCGATGAGGAACGGCATGGTGCCGCCCGCATGGCTCCAGATCACGGTGATATCCGGGAACTTCCGCCCCGCGCCCTGCAATATCCAGCTCGCGATCGCCCGTGTCGTGTCCGTGCCGTACTCGATTACCGCATCGCGGATGTAGGGCTGGATGTTCTTGCAGCAATCCGCCGTCGTCGGATGCACATAGAGCACCGCTTTGCGCCGGTTGAGATCAGCCATCACCGGATCGAACGCGGGATCGCCCAGCCACTTGTCGCCGTAGCTCGTGAACGCGGCCACGCCGTCGGCTTTGAGCTTGTCGAGCCCGTACTCGATCTCGCGCAAGGACCCCTCCGTATCGGGCACCGGGATCGCCGCGAACTGGCCGATGCGCTTGGGATGCTTCTGCGCCATCTCAGCCGCATAGTCGTTGGTGATGCGGCTGAGCTTGCGCCCGCGCGCCACGTCCTTGAACCACACGCCCGGCGTCGTCACCGACAGGATCGACCACTCGACGCCGGCCTTGTCCATGTCCTCGATGTGATTGCCGATGTTCCACCGCAGCGTCGGTGCCTGCAGATCGCCCGCGCCTGCGAGGTCCTGCACGTAGGCGGGTGGTGTCAGATGAGCGTGCACATCGATGATACGGCGCGCGGCGATGTCGGTCATGCCGGATGCTCCCTGTTGGGCGGTCGTGTGATGTGGGCATAGGCTCGCGCCAGCTGTCGCGGCGCCG
This sequence comes from Devosia equisanguinis, assembly GCA_945903565.1. Classification (GTDB taxonomy): domain Bacteria; phylum Pseudomonadota; class Alphaproteobacteria; order Rhizobiales; family Hyphomicrobiaceae; genus CAMDPA01. The sequence goes on from CAMDPA010000007.1 coordinate 31,325, forward strand.
AGACCGGCGAGGAGGGAGCGGCGGGAGAGTTGGGTGGAAGCGAAGGACATTCGAAATCTCCAGAACCGTAGGCTCTGATGTCCCTTGTCAAGCGGTGCGGGCGTGGCTTGGCGGCCGTGCCGCGGATGCGGTCGGATAGTGTAGGGCAGGATCGCGCAGAAGGGGAGGCGGAGCCGGAGACGTCGGTTGGCAAGCTCTGATACGCGGGTTGGAT
>CAMDPA010000008.1 GCA_945903565.1 Devosia equisanguinis
TCGGTCAGCGCACCAGTCAGATTCCCCTGGGCTTGCAACACCGTGCCGATGCGCTCGTGGCTGATGCCGAGATCAAATTGCCAGCCGGCATTTCCGGGGTCGGCTTTGGCCAGCCGATCGAAGATGTTGTGCGAGGCCTGGAAGGCGGCGAGCGCGGCCGGCAGGTTGCCCTGCGCGCGCTGCACGTCGCCGATCTTGTTATGCGACACCGACAGGTCGCGCTGCCAGCCGGCATTTCCGGGGTCGGCTTTGGCCAGCCGATCGGCAATGGCGAGCGAGGCCTGGAAGGCGGCGAGCGCGGCCGGCAGGTTGCCCTGCGCGCTCTGCACGTCGCCGATCCTATCGTGCGACACGGAGAGGTCGCGCTGCCAGCCGGCATTTCCGGGGTCGGCTTTGGCCAGCCGATCGAAGGACCTCTCGACCCGTCTGTGAAGTCCTTCCTGGACCTGAAGTGACGCTCGCGTGCTGATCTTCTGGTCGAGATCGAACACGAGGCGCTCAGCGACCAAGCCGGTGATCGAGTCTGCTGCGGGATCGCCCGCGAGAGCGTCGAGCAGGTGCTGCACAGACGCAAGTCCGAGCGCAGCCTCTTCGGTTGAAAGCAGCCCGTCGGCCAGGACTTGTGCCGCGCCGTCGAGCTCCGGCGCAGTCAACGCGGGGTCGCCGTAGAACCGGGCGGCCTTGGCCCAATCCTCGCTGCCGAGCAGATGCACCATCGCCTCGGTCTGCCGAAGAGGGTCCTCGCGTGGTAATTGCAGCAGGTGCTCGCTGGCCTCGGCATGAAACTCGGCTTCCGAGACGCTCAGCGCGGCAAGGTAGCGTCGGGCAGCTGACCGCATCTGGGCGTGCGCGAAATCCCACTGGCCGGACGATCCCACCTGCCGCAGCTGGCCACGGAACAGGCGCCGCAACGATGCAAAGCGCAGTTCGTCCCATGGCTCGCCGCTCGCGCGCGGCAGCAGCGAGCGGAAATCAGTCTCGCGCCAGCCGGCCCGGCTGACAGCGATGAAGCCGATGAACGCCCGAGCCGGGAACATGCCGAACTGCTGCTCGGCACGCTCGAAGCTCGCCCGGTAGAGACCCGGGATGTCGGCCGGCAGCTCCCCGACGATGTCGAGCATCAGAGCGCGGAGCTGCTCGGCCGGTGCGCCGGCATAGGATCGTGTGGCGCGGGCGAAGTCGTCAGCATCGAGCAGGTTCAGCTCCTCGACCGCGAGCACCAGCCAGAGCGGGTTGCCCCAAGCCGGCCCGTCCGCTCCACGCTTCGCCAGCAGGGCGTTGAGCACATCCGGCTCCAGCGTGCGGTGGTAGCGGGCGCAGATCGCCTCCGCGATGCGGTTGGCCTCGGTGCCATCGAGCGGCGCGAGCGACTGGAGCTGGACGCCTGGTCGTTGCCGCAACGCCTCGCTGGCCTCGCCTGGCACGGCGGTCGCTATGAACCTGGCATTGGCTGGCAATGGATGCGGCAGCCAGGTGACGTGCCGCCCCTGCGTCGTGCCCTCGAACTGGTCGAGGGCATCGACGGCTAGCACGACACGCCGTTGCGCGGCCATGCGCGCAAGCAGCGCCCGGAACGTCGCGCCGATGGTGTCGGGATCGGCATTCTCGGCGAGCCCGGCATCGACGCCGAGGGCCGTCGCCAGCTCCTCGATCCAGCGCCGCAGCATGCTCTCGACCGAGGGTGCTCTGGGGCTGGCGCCGGCGGCATGGGCCAGGAGGAACGCATCGGTTGCACGCAGCTGTCGCAGCAACTCGCCGAAGATGGCGCTCTTGCCGCTGCCCGGGTCGCCGGTGAGGCACACACCCCACGATGCGCCGTCTCGCGCGGACGAAGCCGCATGCTGCAGCAGCTGCGTCAGGATCGTCTGGCGACCGACGAAGCCGCGCGCGCGGTCCTCGACATAGTCGTCGAGCGCGTCGCGCTCCATTTGGCTCCAGGACGGCTCCGGCGCGGCGGCACTCGATGCGGTCTCGGCCTCGAGCTCGGCCCAGATGTCCTCCAGCACCTGGCGGCCCCAGTCTTCGAGGCCGGTGACACGCTGCCGTTCCCGGTCCCAACCGACGGCGTAGCGCCGGACCCTGTTGGGGAGGCTCGCGGTGATGCGCTGCTTTAGCGCTGTCAGGCGCTCGACCCGCGCCGCAGCCAGCGGATCCTGGGCAAATGCATCGGCATGGAGCGCGGCCAGGTCGGGCGGCATGTCGGCATACGGCAGCGGGTCGCGCAAATAGAAGAAGCTGTGCGGCTGCTGATCCGGATCGTCGAGCACGCCGAAGCTGATCTCGAGGTCGGTGACGCTGCGGCCGGCGACATCGACCCCGAAGCCCTCCTCATTCGCCGCCGCCGTGATGCGCTCGGCCGGCGGCACCCAACCATAGCGGTCGCCGAGTAGCACGATCAGGAATGGCCGGCAGCGCTTGACCTCGGCAAGGCACACCTTGAGCACCTGCAGCTCGCGGGCCTCGCCCTCGGCGAGCGAGGCCGTCGCTACGCCCATGCGCAGGTCGACCCATTCGAGCGTGTGCCGACGCTTGCGCAGCCGCTCCTCCAGCTCGAGGAACACATGATTGCGCAAATGGTCGCGTTCCGCCTGCATGTCGGCAAACGTGCTGGAGATGAAGACGGGTCTTGCGCGCCACATTGCTCAAGCCTCCCTGCAATCCATTCGTGACCGAGCCCCGCCTTCAACGCGCGCTGGCGTGGACGTTCTGTGCCCGCAGCTTGTAGACGGTGGCGCGGCCGAGCCCGACCTGGCGCGCTGCCTCAGTCGGTGACAGTCCAGCCGCGATCAGTTTCAGCGCCGCGTCCCGCTTGTCGGGATCGACGGGTGGACGACCCGGCCTGCGCCCTTTCGCCTTCGCCGCTGCCAGCCCGTCCTTGGTGCGCTCGCCGATCAGGCGGCGCTCGAAGTGCGCGATGGCGCCGAACACGTGGAAGATCAGCTCGCCGGCGGCCGAGGACGTGTCGATCTTCTCCTCCAGCGACTGGAAGTGGATGCGTCGTTCCTTCAGCATGTCGACGACCTCGAGCAGCTCGCGCAGAGAGCGCCCGAGACGATCGAGGCGGACAACGCACAGGCTGTCACCTGGCCGCGCATAGTCGAGCAGCTGGTTCAAGCCCGGCCGCTCGAAGCGCTTACCGGAGATCACGTCCTCGAAAATGCGGATGGCATCGGCCTTCTTCAGGCGCCGGCGCTGCCCTTCGAGGTCCTGGTCGTCGGTCGAGACCCGCGCGTAGCCGAGAACATCCCCCATGCCGTCTCCCAATCGAACGTTTTGTGGATGACGCGCGGAAAGCGCGTGCACCCCCTCGAAACCCATCTCTAAACTACGTCTCCAAACGAGGTCACGTCCAGCAACGAGTTGGACGTTTTGCAGACGAGTGTGTCATGGCCATTCAGCAAGAGACGAGGGCAACGCGTATCGAGGTCCACGAGCGCGCGTCTGGCGACGATCGCGAGATCGCCGACCACGGCGGACTGAGCCGATCCGACCTGGAGCTGGTACGCCGCAAGCGCATGGATGCCAACCGGCTGGGCTTCGCCGTGCTGTTGCTGTTCTTCCGACGGTACGGCCGGTTTCCGCGTGCAGCATCCGAGGTCGATCCCGCTACCGTCTCCGACTTGGCCCGGCAATTGGGTGTCACCGGTCCCGATCACGCCGCTGACCTGCTGACGGATCGCACGGTCAAACGGCACCGCTCAGAAATCCGGACACTCCTCGGGTTCCGCGAAGCGACGGTCGCCGATGGCGAGACGCTGACGGACTGGCTGCGGGATCATGCCGTCGCCGACAGCCGTGATGTCGTGCAGCTGACCGGCGCGCTCGAGCAGCGCTGCCGAGAGATCAAGATCGAGCCGCCTGGTGCTGAACGGGCCGACCGCATGGTCCGTGCCGCGCTGCAAGCCTATGACGAGCGCTTCTGCAGCGACATTCACGGTCGACTGTCGCCGGCGACGCGAACCCGTCTCGACGCCTTGCTGAGACCTGCCGCCGGCGACTCGAAGGCTGCGGCAAAAGATGAGCCCGACAGTCCGGTGCCGGCCGTGCTGATGCATCTGCGATCCGATCCCGGCGGGCCGGGCGTCAACAGCTTGCAGACCGAGTTGGCCAAGCTCGATCTGGTTCGCAAGCTCGGGCTGCCCGCCGATCTGTTTGGTCATGCACGGCCGCACGAGGTCGAGCGCTATCGCCAGCGGGTCGCGGTCGAGGCGCCTTACGAGCTGCGCCGCCATGCCGAACCGTTTCGCATCACAGCCCTTGCTGCATTCGCCCACCTCCGCGGCCGTTCGCTCACCGACGGCCTGGTCGATCTTCTGATCGAGACCATCCATCGCATCGGTTCCCATGCCGAGCGCAAGGTCGAGCGAGAACTGCTCGACGATCTCAAGCGCGTCACCGGAAAGCAGAACATCCTGTTCGAGCTGGCCGACGCGTCGCTGGCACAGCCGGATGGCTTAGTGCGCGAGGTCGTGTTTCCGGTCGCCGGCGAGCAGACTTTGCGCGACCTGGTCAAGGAGTGGAAGGCGACCGGCCCGTCCTACCGGACGACCCTGCGCACCGTGATCCGCAACTCCTACAGCGGCCATTACCGCCGCATGGTGCCGAAGGTCCTCCAGGCCTTGGAGTTTCGCTCGAACAACGAAGGCCACCGGCCGGTCATCCTCGCGCTCGAGCTGCTGCAACGCCATGCGGATAGTAAGGCGCGCGTCTTGCCCGTTGATGAGGACGTACCGCTCGAAGGCGTCATCACCGGCCTCTGGCGCGATGCCGTGATCGAGACCGACGCCGAAGGTCGCCAGCGCATCAACCGCATCACCTACGAGATTTGCGTGCTCCAGGCCTTGCGCGTGCAACTGCGCTGCAAGGAGATCTGGGTTGTCGGCGCCAACCGCTACCGCAACCCAGACGAGGACTTGCCCGCAGACTTCGAGGTCGAGCGAGCGCCCTATTACGCTGCGCTGAGACTGCCGGTCGAGGCCGATCATTTCATCGAGGCTATCAAGGCGGAGATGCGCACGGAGCTGGCCACTCTCGACGCCGGACTGCCGAGAAATGCCGATGTTCGGCTTGGCGAGCGACGGGGCAAGAGCTGGATTACGCTGACGCCGCTCGATGCCCAGCCGGACCCAGACAACATCGTCAGGATCAAATCCGAGCTGCAGTCGAAATGGTCGATGACCGGTCTGCTCGACATGGTCAAGGAGGGCGACCTGCGGCTCGGCCTCACCGATGCCTTCAAGAGCCCGACCTCGCACGAGAGCCTCGATCGATCCGTGCTGCGACCGCGCCTGCTCCTCTGTTTGCACGGCCTCGGCACCAATGCCGGCCTGCAGCGGATGGCGAGCCTCGGGTCGGGGGTGACCACCAAGGACCTGACCTATGTCCGACACCGCTATATCAGCGTGCCGGCGCTGCGCACGGCGATCGCGACTGTTGCCAACGGCACGCTGGCGGTGCGCAATCCCGCAATCTGGGGCGACGGCACGAATGCGTGCGCGTCGGACTCCAAGCACTTCGGGGCCTGGGATCAGAACCTGACGACGCAATGGCACGTTCGCTATGGCGGCCGCGGCGTCATGATCTACTGGCATGTCGAGCGGAAATCTCTGTGCATCCACTCGCAGTTGAAATCTCCGTCGTCGTCGGAGGTCGCCTCGATGATCGAGGGCGTTCTGCACCACTGCACCGAAATGGAGGTCGACCGGCAATATGTCGACAGCCACGGCCAGAGCACGGTCGGCTTCGCGTTCTGCCGACTGCTCGGCTTCCAGTTGCTGCCGCGCCTCAAGGCGATCGGCAGTCAGCGGCTATCGCGGCCGGACACCGGACAACCCGACGCCTATCCGAACCTGCAGCCGGTGCTGACCAAGCCAATTGATTGGGAGCTGATCCGCCAGCAGTACGACCAGATGGTGAAGTACGCGACGGCCCTGCGCCTCGGCACCGCCGAGACCGAGGCGATCCTGCGCCGGTTCACCCGCAACAACGTGCAGCATCCGACCTACAAGGCTCTGTCCGAACTCGGCCGCGCCGTGAAGACGATCTTCCTCGCCCGCTACCTGCACAGCCTGGCGCTGCGCCGCGAGATCCACGAAGGCCTCAACACTATCGAGCGATGGAACGGCGCCAACGACTTCGTCTATTTCGCCCGCCGCGGCGAGATGACGAGCAACCGGCGCGAGGATCACGAGATCAGCATGCTGTCGCTGCATCTGCTGCAGAATTGCATGGTCTACGTCAACACACTCATGCTGCAGGAGGTGCTGACACAACCCCATTGGCAAGGCCGATTAACCGAGACCGACCTCAGAGCGTTGACGCCGTTGATGTGGGAGCACGTCAATCCCTACGGTCGCTTCGAGCTGGATATGACGACCCGGTTGCCCCTGCAGTGAGGCTTGTGGCCCCTGGTGGTACGAATGTTGGGTCTAGGCCGACTTATGCTGTGTCATGGCGCCAACTCCTGGTTGTCGCCGGTAGACCATACACTTGCGCTGAATTTGAGGGACCTGAGGCAAGGGGATAGGTATGTGCGCGTGGTGCTCGCCGACAAGCGCGAGTTCGACGCCAAAGTCATCCTGCAGGACGACAAATCCGACATCGCCGTACTGCGGATCGCCGGCGACGGCACGAAGTTCCCGTTCCTCGAGATGGAGGACTCCGACCGCGTCGAGGTCGGCGATCTCGTGCTCGCGATCGGCAACCCGTTCGGCGTCGGCCAGACCGTGACCAGCGGCATCATCTCGGCGCTGGCACGCACGGAGGTCGCCAGCTCCGATGCGCAGGTGTTCATCCAGACCGATGCCGCGATCAATCCCGGCAACTCCGGCGGCGCGCTGGTCGACATGGCCGGCCGCCTTGTGGGCATCAATACCGCGATCTTCTCGCGTTCCGGCGGCTCGATCGGTATCGGCTTCGCGATCCCCTCCAACCTCGTCAAGGTCTACGTCGACAGCGCCATCACCGGCCGCAAGGTGGAACGCCCGTGGCTGGGCGCGCGGCTCGAGCCTGTTACCCGTGAGATTGCGGAACAGTTCAAACTCGCGCGCGTGTCGGGCGCCTTCGTCAAGCAGGTGCATGCGAAGGGACCGGCGGCCGACGCGGGCCTGAAGGCCGGCGACGTGATCACCGCCGTCGACGGTTTCGAGGTCGGCGACCCCCGCTCAGCGCTCTACCGGCTGACGACGCGCGGCATCGGCAACCGCGCGGAAATCCGGGTGATCCGCGCCGGCCGCCCCGCCGCCGTTACGGTGGCGATCGAAGCCGCACCGCCACCCGGCAAGGACGACGTGCGCAATCTCTCGGGCCGGCATCCCTTCGACGGCGCGCGTGTATCGAACCTGGTGCCGGCCGTCGCGGACCAGCTCGGCATCGACGCGGATACCGGCGTCGTGATCTTGTCCGTGCGCCAAGGGTCCACGGCCGCCCGCCTCGGCTTCCGCCAGGGCGACGTCATCCAGCAGGTGGCGCGCAAGCCGGTCGAGACGGTCACGGATCTCGAAGAAGCCGTCCGCGAGCCGCAACGGCTGTGGGCGATGACCATCAAACGCGGCGAGCAGACAATGCAGTTGCAGGTCGGCGGCTGAGGCTTCAACGTGCCGGGCGACGAGTACCCGGAGAATCAACGTGCCGACACCTGCGCCTGCACTGACGAGCGAGGCCGACAGCGCTTACGCCTGGATCCGGCTTGCGGCCGCGATCACGCTGGGCACCATCGGTGGCGTGGGCATGTGGTCCTACAGCGTGGTGCTGCCGTCGATCCAGGCCGAGTTCGGCGTGTCGCGCGCGTGGGCTTCCGCTCCGTATGCCGCGATCATGCTGGGCTTCGGCTTCGGCGGCATGCTGATGGGTCGGCTATCCGACCGGGTCGGCATCTTCGTGCCGATCGTGATCGGCGCGTTCATGCTGTGCCTCGGCTACACGCTTGCAGGACTTTCCCAGACCCTGTGGCAGTTCATGCTCGCGCAGGGCCTGCTGATCGGCCTGCTCGGCAGCGCCACCGTGTTCGGACCGCTGATGGCCGACATATCGCGCTGGTTCGTCGCGCGGCGCGGCCTCGCCGTCGGCATCTGCGCCAGCGGCAACTACGTCGCTGGCACGGTGTGGCCGCCGATCGTGCAGCACTTCGTCGAAACCCAGGGCTGGCGGGCGACGCACATCGGCATCGGCATCTTCTGCGTGTGCGCGATGCTGCCGCTGGCATTCGTGTTACGCCGTCCCCCACCGCAACACGCGCCGCTGTCGAGCACCGCGGGGGCCATCACGCACGCTCCCGGTGTCAATGGCGCGCTGTCCCACAACACGATCATGGCGCTGCTGTTGATCGCCGGGTTCGCCTGCTGCATGGCGATGGCGATGCCACAGGTTCATCTCGTCGCCTACTGCGGCGATCTCGGTTACGGCCCCGCGCGCGGCGCTGAAATGCTGTCGCTGATGATGGCGATGGGCGTCGTCAGCCGCCTCGTCTCCGGTTGGATCTGCGACCGCATCGGCGGCCTGATGACGTTGCTGATCGGTTCGGTTTTGCAGGGTGTGGCGTTGCTCCTCTACCTGCCGTTCGACGGGCTCGCCTCGCTGTATGTGATTTCAGCTATGTTCGGGCTGTTCCAGGGCGGCATCGTGCCGAGCTACACGATCATCGTGCGTGAGTATTTCCCCGCGCGCGAGGCCGGTTTCCGCATCGGTTTCGTGCTGTTCGCGACGTTGCTTGGCATGGCCGTGGGTGGCTGGGCCTCGGGCCGCATCTTCGACGTGACCGGTTCCTACCACGCAGCCTTTGCGCATGGCGTCGCGTGGAACCTCGTCAACGGTGCGATCGTGGTGTGGCTGTTGTGGCGGCTCGGCCGGCCGGGGCGCGATGCGATCTCAGCACCACCTGCAGCCAGCCCCGCCGTAGCCCGCTGACACCCACCTACTGCCTACTGCCTTCCCGCTCACTGCGCCTTGGCAACGATGGCCTTGACGCGCGCTTTCTGTTCCGGGGAAGGCTTGCCCAGCACCGCCTCGACGTTCGTGATCGTGGTGACCGCGTCGAGATAGCCGACATAGCGTTGTGTCCGCTCACCCTCGGCCATTAGAACCGGGTCGGCCAGCGTCGTCTTGATCGCGTTGCGCAGAAATTCCAGGCGCGCTGCGGGCACCTTCGCCGGCATCACCAGGATGCGCCCGAGATCTTCGGCAGCGGTTCGGAAATCGAACAACCACTGGGCCTCCGCATCGAGCTTCACGGCTTCAAAGATCGTCGGCGTATCCGGGAAGAAGCGCGACTTGGTCCGCCCGACGGTCGCGACGGCGCGCGCGCCACCCGATTTGGCAATGTTGTTGGCGGAGGTATCGGACACATAGATCGCGTCCATCTCGCCGCGCAACACGGCCAGCGCCGCGTCGTTGCTGCCCTTGTAGCCGATCACCACGCGGCAGTTGAGCTTCAGCGCCTCGCAGGTAAATGCCGCCCCATCCGACAGCCCGTCGATTGGGCCGCTGCCGGCCCAGGCGTGCTTCATATCCGGTTTAATAGCGTCTGCCGGTGTCTTGATCGGCGAGGTGGGGCCGACCATCCACATCCATGGCGAGGCGCTGACCGTGCCCAAATGCGTGAGCTCCAGCACATTGTAGCGAACGGTCGACATCTCCAGCAGCTGAGAGAGAGCGGCACCCGTGCCGTTGACGAGCTGCATCGTGAGCCCATCCGGCGGCATCGTGGCCGTGCGATTGAGCGCGGCGATGCCCCCCGCGCCGGGAAGGTTTTCCACCACCACGTTCGCACCAAGCGTCTTGGCGAGGTAGGGCGCGATCAGGCGCGCATACGCATCGTAGCCACCGCCGGGCCCGTAGCCGACGATGATGCGAACCGTCTTGTCCTTGAAGAATGCCGCTTCCGCCGCCGGCCCTGCTCCCTGCGCCGTGGTTGGACCAACAAGCAACAAGCACCCCCACAGCGCTCCCGCGCAGGTACGACCTGCATTCGACAGAATCATTCGTCGGTTCCCCGCCACGTATTGCCAACGTCATACGCCACCGCCTCGCTCCATCCCCCGACGGACCGAGTGTTGACGTTCAGTCCTCGAACGGATCGCGCATAAGAATCGTATCGTTGCGCTCTGGACTGGTGGACAGCAGCGTCACCGGCCGCTCGATCAGCTCCTCGACGTGGCGCACGTACTTCACCGCCTCGGCCGGCAGATCGCCCCACTTGCGCGCGCCGCGCGTGGACTGCTGCCAGCCCTTGAACGTCTCGTAGATCGGCTCCACGCGGGCCTGCGCGTTGTGGCCAGCGGGAAGCCGGTCGATCCGCTCGCCATCCAGCATGTAGCCGACGCCGACCTTGATTTCGTCGAGGCCGTCGAGCACGTCGAGCTTGGTCAACGCGATGCCGTCGATGCCCGCGACCTTCGCCACCTGCCGCACGAGACACGCATCGAACCAGCCGCAGCGCCGCTTGCGCCCTGTGACTGTGCCGAACTCGTGCCCACGCTCGCCGAGGCGCTCGCCGATCGCGTCGGTGAGCTCGGTCGGAAATGGCCCGGAACCGACACGCGTCGTGTACGCTTTGGCGATGCCGAGCACATAGCCGATCTGATTGGGGCCCATACCCGATCCCGTCGCTGCCTGCGCGGCCACCGTGTTCGACGATGTCACGAACGGATAGGTGCCGTGATCGACGTCGAGCAGCACGCCCTGCGCGCCTTCGAACAGAATGCGCTTGCCGGCGCGGCGCTCGCGGTCGAGCAGATCCCACGTACAATCCATGTACGGCAGGATGCTCGGCGCGATCTCGACGAGCTGGCGGATCAACTCCGCCTTTTCCACCTGCGGCTGATCGAGCCCACGCCGCAGCGCATTGTGATGCACGAGGATGCGATCGATCTTCGCCTCCAGGGTGGCGAGGTTCTTGAGGTCCTGCACGCGAATCGCGCGGCGGCCGACCTTGTCCTCATACGCGGGGCCGATGCCGCGCCCGGTGGTGCCGATCTTGCCCGCGCCGGCGGCTGCCTCGCGCAATTGATCGAGCTCGCGGTGCAACGGCAGGATCAGCGTTGCGTTCTCCGCGATGCGCAACCGGTCGCGCGTGACGTCGATCCCCTGCCCCTTGAGCTTGGCGATCTCCTCCATCAGCGCCCACGGGTCGATCACGACGCCATTGCCGATCACGCCGAGTTTGCCTGGCCGGACCACGCCCGACGGCATCAGCGACAGCTTGTATGTAATGCCGTCGATGACCAGCGTGTGGCCCGCGTTGTGGCCCCCCTGGAAGCGCACCACGATATCCGCGCGCTCCGACAGCCAGTCGACGATCTTGCCTTTACCCTCGTCGCCCCACTGGGCGCCGACCACTACGACATTTGCCATAGCCAAATCCCATCATGATGAGGCCCCGGCTATGCGCCAGGGCCTGTTTTGGTTGCGTATAGCAAGGGACCACGCCGCGAACCAGTCATGCCGGCGCCGCACGCCACACTGCAGCGGGGATACTTGAATCATCGCCCCTGCTTCTGGCACAAGCTGAAGCGCTTTCATCCCCTGCCGCGCCCAGCCTACCCAGGTCCGGCACTCCGTCGCCGCAAAAGGCCCATCAGTCATGCAATTCGAGAACAGCTTCGACGTCCCCCTGCCACCCGCCGAAGCCTGGAAGGTGCTGATGGACGTACCGCGAATCGCCCCGTGCCTGCCGGGCGCGGAGCTGACCGAAACGCTCGGCCCCGACAAGTACAAGGGCCGCGCCGGCGTCAAGATCGGCCCGGTCCACCTCTCTTTTGCCGGCGAGGCCGAGATCGTGGCCAAGGACGAGGCCGCCCTGAAGGCCACCATCAAGGGCAAGGGCAACGACACCAAAGGCCGCGGCCAGGCCAGTGCGATGGTCGATTTCTTCCTCGTCGACCACGACGGCGGCACCCGCGTCAACGTCAAGACCGACCTCAACATGACCGGCATGGTCGCGCAATACGGCCGCGCCTCCGGCCTGATGAAGGAAATCGCCGGCGCCATCCTCGGCCAGTTCGCCGAAAACCTGCGCAAGGAGATCGACCGCGCGCCCCCGGCGGCGGCTCAGGTTGCAGCGGCAGCGGGCGCGGCAGTTGACAGCGCCGCGCCAACCGTCACCTCCGCACCGGAGCGCACCACGCAACCCGCAGCCCCCGCTACCGCCCCGATCTCCGCCTTCTCCATCCTCTGGATCGCCCTGAAGTCCTGGATCGCGGGGATGTTCGGTAAGAAAACCGGCTAGGCGGCAGGGTCAGACCCTGCGGGTCTGACCCTCTTTACGACTCCGCTCCACCCAATTGGCAAACACCCAACACAGCTTCCACTACAACGCGCGCGCCGAACCTAGAGGGGGCAGACCCGCTGGGTCAGACCCCGGCGCCACACCTCGCCATTGCCCGCTACCGCTTCCCCCTGCCATAAAGCCGCCGGCGAATGGCAATGAGAGGACCACCCCATGGGTGTCAGATACTTCGGCGCGAGGGTCGACCGGCTCGAGGATCCGAACCTGCTCACCGGGCGCGGGCGCTTCGTCGACGACCTGCAGGTGCCGGGCCTGCTGCACGCCGCGTTCGTTCGATCGCCGGTCGCGCATGGGCGGATCAATTCGATCAACGTCGAGGCGGCGCAAGCGATGCCGGGCGTGGTCGCCGTGCTGACGCTCGCCGATCTTGATCCCGCGCGACGACTGCTGCCGGCGATTGGCCCCGCCGGCAACATGCCGCAATTCAAGACCACCGGCCCGCTCGCCAAGGACGCGGTGCATCACGTCGGCGTCGCCGTGGCGATGGTGATCGCCGCCAACCGCTATCAGGCCGAGGACGCCGCGTTCATGGTCGACGTCGACTATGACGTGCTACCCGCCGTCGCCGACTGGCGGCGCGCACTCGATCAAGACGCCCCCAAGGCGCACGCGGATACCACCACCAATCTCGTCTCCACGATGAAGGTCGGTTTCGGCGATGCCAGCGCCGTGTTCGCCAAGGCCGCGCACGTTTTCAGGGAAACGATCCGCACACATCGCGGCGGCTGTCACTCGATGGAATGCCGCGGCGTCATGGCCCGGCCCGACACGCTGAACGACCGGCTGGAAGTGTGGTCGGGAACGCAGATGCCCCATTCGCTACGACGCGCTCTCGCCCAGCATCTGGGCCGCGATTTAAACAGCGTGCGCGTGGTGGCGCCCGATGTCGGCGGCGGCTTCGGTCCGAAGGCCAACCTCTATCCCGAGGAGTACGCCGTCGCGATGGCCGCGGTTAAACTCGGCCAGCCCATCAAATGGGTCGAGGACCGCAAGGAGCACTTCTTCACCACCACCCAGCAGCGCGATACGATCTGGGAAATGGAAGTCGCCGCGACCGCCGAGGGCCGCATTCTGGGAATGCGCGGCCGCTGCCTGCACGATGTCGGCGCGTACATTCCCTACGGGCTGATCGTGTCGGGCACGGCGCTGAGTTCGTTCCCCGGTCCCTATGCGCTGGAGGCGCTCGATCTGTCTCTCGATGCGGTCTACACCAACATGGTGCCGGTCACGCCGATCCGTGGCGCGGGGCGACCCGACGCCTGCTTCGTGATGGAGCGGCTGGCCGACAAGGTCGCGCACGAATTGAAGCTCGCCCCCGCCGATGTGCGCCGCCGCAGCTTCGTCACCAAAGAGCAGATGCCCTACACCACCGGCCTCAAGGGCCGCGACGGCAAGACGCCGATTGCCTACGACAGCGGCGACTATACGGGCTGCCTCGATCTCGTGTTGTCGAAGGCGCAGGACTTCCGCCAGCGTCAGGCGGCGGCGCGCGCGCAGGGCCGCTATCTCGGCTTGGGGTTGTCGAGCTGCGTCGAGGATACCGGCGTCGGCCCCTACGAGGGCACTACCATCCGCGTGGACGTCAACGGCAAGGTGATCGTCGCATCCGGTGCTGCCGTGCAGGGCCAGGGCACACGGACGATCCTCGCGCAGATCACGGCAGATGCGCTCGGCGTCGCGATCGAGAATGTGACGGTCGAATTGCAGGATACTGACAAGTTCCCCCTCGGCATGGGCGCCGTCGGCAGCCGCACGGCCGTGATGGCGGGATCATCGACGCACAACGCCGCGCAACTGCTGCGGGAGAAGATCCTTGCAACGGCGGCCAGTGTGCTCGAGTCGGGCAACAAGTATCTCGAGTTGGTGGATGGCGATGTTCGTGTCGTCGGCGCGCCCGACACCAAGGTCTCACTGGCCGCACTCGCACAACGTCACGCCGGCGCATTCGGCGCACCGATGGCGCCGGGCGTGACACCGGATCTCTCGGCCACCGCCTACGCCGAGTTCAAGGGCCTCGCCTTCGCCAACGGCACCAACATCGCGGAGGTCGAAGTCGACATCGAGACGGGCCAGGTGAAGGTGAATCGCTACGCCGTGGCACACGATTGCGGGCGGATGATTAATCCCCGCCTGGTCGACGGTCAGATCCAGGGCGGCGTGGTGCATGGTATCGGCAACGCACTGTTCGAGCGCATGGTCTTCGACAACTCCGCAACTCCACTGTCGATCAACTACTCCGAATACCTACTACCCATGTCGAAAGAGATGCCTAAGGTGGAGATCTACCATGTCGAATCGCCTTCGCCGACCAATCCAATCGGCGTAAAGGGGGCAGGCGAGGGCGGCACGATCCCGGCGGCTGCGTGCATCATTTCCGCGATCGAGGACGCGCTGCAGCCGTTCGGCATCCGCATCAACGAACACCCCGTGAGCCCCGCCCGCATCGTCGAGTTGATCGGCGCCGCAAGCCGGCGCCAGGCCGCGTAGGCCGGGCGTTCAGCGGCTTGCTTGCAAACGCGGCAGAAAGAGCCTATCCACGGCGCCGCGGGCCGGTAGCTCAGCGGTAGAGCACGTGACTTTTAATCATGTGGTCGCGGGTTCGATCCCCGCCCGGCTCACCAAGGGTATTCTGTGAAATAGACGAGAGCACGCAGCGCCGAAACGGGCTCGTTCGAGGCGAAACAAACAGGAGCGATCGCAATGCGTGTTGTTGCCCTCGAAGAACACTTCACGGTCCCAGCTCTTGCAGCGCGCATCAGCGCCGAAGCCAAGGCCAAACGCGGCTTCGCCGCCCGAACCATCGTGCCGGGCACCGTAAGCCCCCTCGATCTGCTGCCCGATCTTGGCCAGCAAAGGCTCGCGGCAATGGACGCGTGCGGCGTCACCATGCAGGTGCTCTCTGTCTCGGGGCCTGGCGCCGATCTCGTCGACGGTCCGGATGGCGCCGCACTCGCCCGCGAATTCAACGATACGCTGGCAGACGCCGTGAAGCGCCATCCCACTCGCTTCGCTGGCTTCGCGCACTTGCCGATGCGCTCCCCCGCGGCGACGGCCACCGAACTGGAGCGCTCAGTTCAAAAGCTCGGGTTCCATGGCGCCATGGTCAACGGCACATGCGAGGACAAGTTCCTCGACGATCCCCGCTACGAACCGCTGCTCGCCGCTGCCGAAGCCCTCGATGTTCCCATCTATATCCACCCGCATCTGGCGCCGGAGTCGGTGCGCAAGACCTACTATTCGAACCTGCCGGCTTCGGCCGGTGTCGCCATTGAAACCGCCGGGTGGGGCTGGCATTCGGAGACCGCCATCCACGTGATGCGGCTGGTGCTATCGGGCGCGCTGGACCGGTACCCCAAGCTCAAGATCATTATCGGTCACATGGGCGAAGGCTTACCCGCGATGCTCGCGCGCATCGACGATGTGTCGAGGCCACACGTGCGCCACCTCAAGCGTACCGTGAGCGAGACCATTCTCGATCAGGTCTGGATCACCACGAGCGGCATGTTCACCCAACCTCCGTTCCTGATCGCGCTTCAGACATTCGGCCTCGACCGCATGATGTTCTCGATTGACTATCCCTATACGCCCAACGAGCCCGGCCAGGCCTTCCTGAAGGAGCTGCCACTGTCGAAGGCCGATATGGCGAAGTTCGCGCACGGCAATGCGGACAAGCTGCTGAAGTTGTAGGCCTGTAGGGCGGGTAAGCGCATGAGCGCGCAACCCGCCGTTGATGGCGCGAGACCTCGGCGGGCTGCGTGCCTACGCACTTGCCCGCCCTACATCTGGGGCGTCATCACACCGGGAAATGCTCGAGGTGCCAATCCGCCTCGAGATCGGGGTTGATCTTGGCGTCGATCACGAACACGCCGGGTGCGCCCTCGGCCACCCAAGCGCGGACAGGCTCGAGGTCGGAGGCCTTGCGCACGGTTGCAGCACGCGCACCGTGGCCGCGTGCGATGGCGGCAAAGTCAGTGTCGGGGAACTGCACGATGTCAACGCTCAGTCCATGGCGGCGATAGAGATGAACTTCGGCCGCATATGAGGCGTCGTTGTAGACGAGGATGCACATCCGCAATTTCATGCGGATGGCGGTCTCCAGGTCGGACATCGACATCAGGAAACCGCCGTCACCCACGCCGAGCACGGCAAGCGAGCCGGGGTTGGCAACGCCAAGTCCGATTGCGGATGCCAGGCCGAGGCCGACCGACTGGAACGAGTGGCTGAGGCAGGATGAGCGCGCGTCTGGCACGCGCAGGAAGCGGGGAACCCAGCCGCAGAAGTGACCGGAATCCGACGCCACGGCGCGCTGTGCCGGCAGGATCGCGTCGACCGCCTTGCTCAACGTGCGTGGATCGATGAACTGCGCCGTCGACTGATCCTGATAGGGCGCGTTGTGGTTGCTGCCTTCCTCGATCTGTTTGGCGATCTTGCCACTCCGCCAGCCGGGCCGCGCGCCGGCAGCACGCTTGTCGAGCGCGGCCAGCAGGGCCTCCGCCGCCACACGCGCATCGGCTTGGATCGCGTGATGCACAGGCGTCTGATAGCCGAGCTTTCCTCCCTCAATGTCGATTTGAGCGACAATGGTTCCCGGCGCGATCAGCTTGCCCTTCTTGGTGGTCCACTGCGTGAAACTGACCCCGAATCCCACAATCAAATCGCTTTGCACGATCAATTCGTCCGCCGCCGGCGAAGTGAACCCTCCGCTGATGCCGACCGACCATGGATTGCCCGCGAAAGTGCCGTGGCCGCACACAGAGGTTGCCAGCAGCGCGCCGAGTTTGTCCCCCAGCGCCAACAGCGCCTTCTCTGCGCCTGCGATCACCGCCCCACGCCCCGCGAGAATGAGCGGGCGTTCAGCCTTCGCAAGCGCATCCGCCAGCCGATCAATCGCTGCTGGATCCGGAAACAAGGGCCCAACGGCTGGCGGCAAGACGAGCGGCGTGATCGCCCCCGCAAGCTTCATCTCCTGCACATCGAGCGGGAGGCTCAACACGACCGTTTGCCTGTCGCGCATGGCGCGCGTGACGGCGCGCAGCACATCGTCGCGCGCGGAGGCTGCGGTGTGGATGCGCTCCGACACCGCGCCGACCGCACGGACCATCTCCGCCTGCCCGATATAGAAATTCGATTTGACCGCGCCCACTGGCACGTCCCCCGCCAGTACGAGCAATGGCGTCCGGCTCTTGGCGGCTTCGCCGATCCCTGTCAGCGCGTTGGTGAGGCCGGGGCCTGAATGCACGCTTACGAGGGTCAGCTCGCCAGTCGCCTTGGCGTAGGCATCCCCCATACTCGCCGCATTGCATTCGTGCCGCGCCGAGATCAATTCGACGCCCGCCTCGACCAGCGCATGCGTGATCTTGAAGTTCGCGGTGCCCAGCAGGCCGAAGCAGCGGCGTGCTCCATTGGCGGCGAGGTCTCGCGCGATTGTCGCCGCGACGGTCGGAGAGTTGGTCATCGTGACATCCATTCGTATCCCATTTTCCCACCTTCCGTGAGAAGACGGCGGTTCAACCGATGAGCACACGCGGCAACCACGTCGCGATCGCCGGGAAGATCAGCAACAACGCCAGCAACAGCAGACTCATGATCACATACGGCACCACCGCTTGAAAAATGTGCATCATGGTCACTTCGGGCGGGGCGACGCCGCGCATGGTCATCAGCAACAGCCCGTGTGGCGGCAGCAGCAAACCCAGCTGCATGCAAATCAGGAACAGCACGCCGAACCAGACGGGATCGATGCCCAGACGCGTCACGATCGGCATGAACACCGGCAAGGTGATCAGCATCATACTGACCTGATCCACGAAGATGCCGAGGAAGATCAGGATCAGCATCATCAGCGCCACGACCATCAACGGCGACAAACCCTGGCCAAGAATTGCGCCGACAAGCCCCTCCGTGGCGCCTGAGAAACTGAGGATCTGGGAGAACGTCGTCGCGCCCAGGATGATGAACAGGATCATTCCTGAAATCGCCGTGGTGCCACGAAGCGACTTCATCAGTGCATCCCACGTCAGCGCGCGGTAGATCATCGCCATCGCCATCGTGGCGAGCGCGCCGAGCGCTGCCGACTCCGTCGGCGTCGCGAAGCCACCCGACATTGCTCCGACCACGACCGCGAAAATCGAGACCAATGGCAGCACGTAGAGCAACAGCAGGCTCCATGCCGCCCAGCCACTGCGCTCCTCGACAGGCGTCGGCGGCGCGAGCGACGGCGTCAGCCTCACCCGTACGATGATGTAAGCAACGAACGCCACCGAGAGCATCAAACCCGGTACTACGCCCCCGATCAACAATTTCGAGATCGAAATACCCGACAGGCTGCCGAGCAGAACCGTGAGCGCGGACGGCGGGATGAGCATATCCACCGCGCCGATCGCCATGATCGGACCGGTCGCCATCGTCGGGTGATAACCGCGCGCCAGCATCACCGGCAGCATCAGCGAGCCGAGCATCGCCGTCGTCGCGATCGTCGAGCCGGAGATCGCGGAAAATACAGTGCCGGCAACCACCGCGACAATGGCGAGACGCCCGGGCACCTGCTTAATCAGCCGCTCCACGCCCTCGATCACCTTGATCGCCAGCCCCGTGTGAAACAGGATCTCGCCCATCAGGATGAACAGCGGGATCGGTGTCAGCGAGAAGCTCATCACCGAGACAACGCTATTGCGCACGACCTGCGCGAGGCCCGCCTCCCCGCCAAGAAACAGCCAGGCACCGACGATGTTGATCGCCACGAACGACAATGCCACGGGCATGCCGATGAACAGCAACACCGTGGAGCCGCCGAGCAAGAGAAGTGCCGCCCATTCCCAGCTCATGACGCCGACACCGCATCGGCGCGTGGTGCGCGCTCGCCGATCGCCAACCTGTGCATCCGGAACACGAACTCGATCGACACAGCGAGGAACGCCAACGGCATCGGCACCAGCAGCCACCACTCCGGCAGCACCAGCGTCTTGATCGAGACGGCGCCGGAGGAATAACTCGCCGCCAGCACCTTCCAGCCGTACCACAGGAAGTAGACCGAGCAGGCAAGGCCGAGCAGGTCGCCAACCCATTCAAGCAACCAGCCGATCCGGGGAGGCATCGCCTTCAATAGGATGTCGACGCGGATATGTTGGCCCTGACGGAGCAGCCAGGGCGCCGACAGCAGCGTGATGAGGTAGAGGCAATACTCCGACACCTCGTTGCTCCACGAAACGCCGCCCAGTCCTGCATTCCGCAACCCAACGTCGGCACCGATCAAAAGCGTCATGAACAGCACGATCATGCACGCCGCCAGCATCATGGCGTCGAGGACGCGGCCGAAGGTCCGTGATGCCAGCTCCATAGGTACTCCAGCGGTCCAAGAACAAGTGACCCGCCCCTTCCTTTATCAGGTACAAAAAAGAGAGGGTCTGGGAGGTCTCCTCCCAGCCGGGTGCCTCCAAGCTTTGCTTGGCTTCGCCAACACGGCGGGCCCCTGCTCGCGAAGCGATTTACAGCGCGTATTGTGCCCGCGACGGATTCACTTAGTTGGGCCGCGAGAAGAACTCGCGCAGCTTCGGACCATGCACGGGGCTCTGCTTGATCACGCCGGCCCAGCCGGTTTCGTAAGCCTTGTCGAGCCAGGCCTTGCCGTCCGCGCCCTTGAACTCGATGGTCTCGATGCCGGCCGCCTTCTGCTTAGCCAAGTCGTCGGCGTTCTCCTTCGCCTCGACCGCGGCAAAACCATCCTCGAGCTCGGCCGCGGCGTCAGTGATGATCTTCCTCTGCTCCGCATTCAACTTTGCCCAAGCAGCCTTATTCACCAGCACGGAAACCTCGGCGCGGTAGAAACCGGGATCAACGCGATACTTGGTCTTCTCGTGCCAGCCCAGATCGAAGATGCCGGCGGTCGGCCAGCCGTAGCCGTCGACCACGCCACGTTCGAGCGCGGTATAAACTTCACCCGGCGCGGTCTGCACGACGGTGGCGCCCAGCGCGGAGAAGAAGTCCCGATAGACCGGCGTGATGCGCAGCTTGAGGCCGGTCAGGTCCGGCTTGGTAATCGGCTTCGTCGAATAGACATGGAACGGCGTGTTCTGGAACTGCCGCGCCAGCATGATGGCGTTCATCTTCTCGTCGTAGATCTTCATCATGTAGTCGAAGCCGCCGTTCTTGCGCAACTCCGACATTGGCCGTTGCGTCAGCTTCCAGGCATCCGACTCCGGGAACACGTTGGTGTAGAAAGCGCCGGTCACGTTGGCGATATCGACCACGCCGCCTTGCAGCGCCTTGCCAACCTCGAACGGGGGCATCGCCTTGGGTCCGCCGATGTAGTTGATGCGGATCTTGCCCTTACCGGCCTCGTTCACCTTGTCGATGAAACCCTCGAAGCCGCGCGAGTTGATCGTCTTCTCCGCGAACGACGTAATGCCGCGCAGCACCACTTCTTGGGCGGTCGCACCGCCCGCGAATACCGGCACGAGCGAAGCGGCAATCGCCGCCGATAGCCATCTGCGCATGATGTTCCTCCCTGGGTGCAACCGTGTGTCCGGCATGTGGCGCGACAAGAGCACATGCGCTGCCACGTCGGCAATATGCCGGGACGCCGTTGGGCGGGCAAATACGGCGGGCTACGCTATGCTTGCCCACCCTACAGCCGTCACTGCGCCACGTGCTGATCCAGGAATCGGCGGCAGATATCGAAGTCCTTGTCGTATCCGGGCGGCAGCGCGGCCTTCTTGTCCTTGGCGAGCCGTTGCGCGAAGGCGACCATGCGTTCGGTCGGAGGCGATGATCGCGTTGGGGCTGCGCGCGCCGGCTCGGCGCTGGCGTTCGGACGGCGAACTTCGCCCACTCTTGCCGGTGTTGCCTTGGCCGCACGTGGGCGGCGGCTCTTGGGCTTGTCCGTATCGGCGCCATCCGCCTTGCTGCGCGCGCGGCGCTGACTGAACGGCGGCGGCTGGCTCAGGTCGACGGTGGCGCCGGTATGCTGACGAAGCACCTGGATCACGCGCCCGGCCTCGCCTGCGATCTCGTCGATCACGTCGCGGAAGTTCGCTTTCCCGGTCACGACATCGTCGAGGCGCATCTCCCACACCGCCGTCGTTCCCGGATCGACAAGCGCGGGAGCCGCTGCACGCAGCACCTCGAAGAGCTGCAGCCCCGCGGGTGTCGGCACCACCAGCTTTCCGTCGGCCGCGATCAGGTTCTGGCGCTTCAGCCCCTTGATAATCTCGGCGCGGGTGGCGGGCGTACCAATCCCCTTCGCCTCTTTGAGACGTTCGCGCAGGGCATCGTCCTTCACGAACCGCCACGCGTTCTGCATGGCATCAACCAGCGTGCCTTCATTGTAGCGCGGTGGTGGCTGCGTTTCCTTGGCCTGCACACGGGGGCGCTGCAGAGTGGCGCTCTGGCCATCGGCGAGTTGCGGCAGCGTCTGGTCGGTGTCGGATTCGCCCTCCTTGCCGCGCTCCTGCTCGGGCTCTGCCGAACCGAACGCCGCCTTCCAGCCCGGCTTCAGCGGAATGCGCCCAACCGCGCGAAACTCCGCCTGGGCCTTCGGACCCAGCAGAGCATGAAGCTCGGGGAGAGGTGCGTTCATGGTGACAACAGTTTGGCGATACTCGTAGTCCGGCATCACGGACGCCAGGTAAGAACGGCAGATGAGTGCGAACAACCGCTTCTCATCGTCGCTGAGCCGGGCAATGCGCTTTTCGAGGTCGTCCATCACGTTGACGTTGGGTACGATCGCGTGGTGCGAAACGCCTTCGAGCGCCTTGTCGCAGAAATGTCCGGACTTGCCGCGCCGGATCACGGGCGGATCGATCTCCAAGTGCGCGAAACCACGAAGGCGCAGCATCGCGGAGACGATCCCCGGCACGTCGGCAATCTGGTTCTCCGCGAGATGGCGGGCTTCGGCACGCGGGTAGGTAATCACCTTCTTGCCGTCGCCGTCATACAGCTCCTGAGCGACTGCAAGCGTCTTGTCCGCGCCCCAACCCCAGCGTTGACCGCACGTCTTCTGCAGCGACGGCAGGTCGTAGAGCCGCGGTGGCGCCTGCCGGCGGTGCTCGACTTGTACCGACAGCGGCCCGGTGGATTTACCCGCCGCCTTTGCGATCGCTTCGGCAACGGACCGGTCGCGAATACGCGCCTTCACCGGCGGCGCGTGGCGCATCAGGAACTTGCCGTCCTCGACCTTGGCGTCCGCCACGATCTCGAAATAGTTGTCGGCGCGAAAATCGCGAATCTCGATCTCGCGCATGCACACGATCGCCAACGTTGGCGACTTCACGCGGCCGATGCCGATCACGCCCTTGGTCCCGCGTGCGACCAGCGCCTTCGTTGCCGTTCGGGTGAGCGAAAGATTGAAGATCTGGTCAGCCTGCTGACGGGCGACGGCCGCCTCATAAAGCGGGCGCATTTCGCCATTGGGCTTCAGTTTGTCGAACGCCTGCCGCAGCGACTTTGGGTCCTGCGCCGTGAACAGCGCCCGCCGGACGGTACCGCGATAGCGGAGGTGTTCCAGGATCTCCTGGCCGATGAGCTGCCCTTCACGGTCGCAGTCGGTCGCCAAAATCACCTGATCGCAACGCTGCAACGCAGCGGCAATCGCCTTGAACTTGGACGACTTGTTGCCCTCGGTCGCGGGCTGCGTGGGATAGAGCCCCTCGGGCTTCAACAGCACACAGGCCCAGCTTTTCCAGGCAGCGTTGACCTCGTGCGGCTCCGCCAACCGCAGCAAGTGCCCTTCGGCCGGCAGAATCTCGCCGAAGCGATCGCCCAATGCCGCACGCAGGTCACGCGCCTGGCTGGTCTTCTCGGTGATGATCAGGATTGCCATGCGCGCAACTTGGCCCGAGTCTGGCCGCTTGCCAACCACGGCATGGGGAATATCCCAGGACGACCAAACATGTGCGCAACCTTCGGAATGTCACCGCTTCAATTCCGCAACGATTCGCGCCAACCGCAGCAGCGGCGCGTTATTGCGAATCAAGGTCGTCGGCACTGAGAAGTGGCCGCGGTCCCACACGAAGCTGTTCTCCGTTGGCAGGCACCATCGCTCGGTGAGGTCGCGACCTCCCTCGAACGGCAGAATTACATCGCGCCGCCCAAGCACTGAAACGACGCGCTGCGGCGGCAGCGCTAGCGTGCGCCCAGGATTGAGAACCCCAAGGTACTCGCGGGCGAGTTCTCGTGTCCAACCCATGCGTTCCATTTCGATGGGGTTCACCAACAGGTTCGCAAGCGCCCCACTGGTGACGGCCTCGGCAATATCGCCGGTGTGCGTAATCAACAGCAACGCATCGGGCCTTAATGGCTCCGGCCAAGTGCGCGCATGGTCGGCCGCGAGTTGGCTCGTGAGTGCGCCGAGGCTCGAGCCTGCGAATACGAGTGGCCCCTGCGAGGTCGCGCGCGCCCAGCCGGCAAGCACCGCCCATTCTTGCACCGCCCCGGTCAGCGCATCGAGAATGCCGGTGGGGAAAGCACCGATGATGCGCTCGCCACCGAAGCTACCGGGTTGCAGCCGCCGTCCATGGAACGGCGCCTCCGGCCGGATCACGCGAAACCCGAGCCGAACCAGCGCATGACATTCGTCGATCAGCCCCCGCCAGTGGTCGAACTCCACGCAAATGCCGTGGCCATAGATGACAGTAGGAGGATCGGTTACGCCCGGGGGCTCGTGAACGCGCGCCCACACGGTATCGCCGAGCCGCGCCGACGGACTCGCGAACCGCAGCCAGAAATCGGTTCCAGTCGCGGTTTGAAAGCGACGGGAGATTTGGATCGCCGGCGGAGTCTGCGGTATCGCGAACAGGCGTGCTGGATCGCGCAGTGCCGCCCCGTAAATCGCCTCCGCCTCAAGTGGGGTCGCAATGGCGAGCTTCACGCGTGGCACATCGGGGCGGACCATGAACCGGAAGTGCCGCCGCGTCGCATAGAAGGCGTGCCGCAGTTTGTGCCGGGCAGCCTCGACACCGACACGGTACGCATCGGCTGGATCGCCCGGGCCGAAGAACACCCGCTCCCACTCCGCCTCGATGGCGTTGGCGGCGGCGCGTGCCTCTTCGAAGCGTGCGAGCGCTTGGATCACCTGCTCGCGCTGCGCCAGCCGCGGGAGCATTGGCACGGCCGCATGAAACGCGTCGGGATCCCCATGCGCGCTAGCCGCCGCCGCCCACAGCCTCGACGCGGGAAAAAACCAAGTCCGCAGCGCGAACAGGCCTGCGTTGTCGAACCAGGGAAGCGCCAACACCGTCCCCGCGATACCGCGGGTGAAGCGGCTTGCAAACTCAGGTGCGGCGCGGGCCGTGCAGTTGGCGTATCTCGATATCATTCGCTTCCGCCAGCTGCTGCCGACCACATCCACCCTACGATAGCATCTGTAAGCGACAGTTGTTGTTCCCGTGGGGGCCTGATGTCATCATGGTGATCGCAGGACGCTCGACGAGGAGGGGAGGCGCGGGCATGTGGACGGACCTGTCGGCCAACGTCGCCATCCCGATGTGGGCCGTGCTGGCGTTATCAGCGTTATCCGCGTGGGCGCTGCTTCGTGGCCTGTTGATGCCCAGCGTGCGGTGGGCGCTGCGCCGCCGCGCCAATCGCGCCATCGCCGAGCTTAACACCCGCCTCAAGTTGCACATCCAGCCGTTCAAGCTGACCCGCCGAAAGGTGCTGGTCGACCGGCTGCTGTTTGATCCCGACGTGATGGCCGCGATCGACCGTCACGCCAGCGAAACCGGTATGACGCGCGAGCAGGCGATTGCCAAGGCGACGCGATATGTCCGCGAGATCGTGCCGTCGTTCTCCCACTACGCGTATTTCCACATCGGCGCCCGGCTCGCCCGCCGTGTATCGCAGGCGCTCTATCGCGTGCGCCTAGGCTACGCCAACGATTATGCTCTGAAAGCGGTCCCACCCGACGCCAGCGTCGTGTTCGTCATCAATCACCGCTCGAACATGGACTACATCCTGGTCACCTACGTGGCCGCCTCGTCATCGGCGCTGAGTTACGCGGTTGGTGAATGGGCTCAGGTGTGGGGCCTGCGCGGCCTGATCCGTTCGATGGGTGCTTACTTCATCCGCCGCAACTCGCGCGATCCGTTGTATCGGCGCATTCTCGCGCGCTACGTCGACACTGCGACCAAGGCTGGCGTCGTGCAGGCGATCTTTCCCGAAGGTGGGCTGACGCGGGACGGCACGCTGCGGCCCCCCAAGCTGGGCCTCCTCGCCTACATTGTCGCGGGCTTTGACCCTCAAGGCGAGCGCGATGTCGTGTTCATTCCCGTTGGCGTCAACTACGACCGCGTGCTGGAAGATCGCGTGCTGACGGCCGCGGCCGTGACACCGCCTGGCGAAACACCACGCTTCCGCTTCAACCCGATGGTGTTTGGCGGCTTCGTGTTCCGCAATCTATGGCTGCTGCTGCGCGGCAACTGGCACCGTTACGGCTATGCCTGCGTCAGCTTCGGAAATCCTGTGTCGCTGCGCCAGCACCTCACCGAGCGTTCGCTCGATCTGCGCACGCTTGCTCCTGATCCGCGACATGCCGAGATCGATCTGCTCGGCGCCAGGTTGATGAATGCTGTCGGCCAAGTCGTACCAGCGCTGCCGGTATCGTTGGTGTCGACCGTGATCCTACAGGCCGGCACCGAACCGCAGAACTTGTTCGAGCTGAAGGGCCGCGTGTTCGCCCTGATGACCGCGCTCGAAGCTGCCGGCGCGCATGTCCACATTCCACGCTCGGACCGCGACTACGCCATCGAGGTCGGCCTGCGCATGCTGCGGATGCGCCATCTGATCCTTGTCGATGGCGACAGCTATCGCGCCAATCCGAAAGAACTGGAGTTGCTGCGTTACTATGCCAATGCCATCGCGCATTTGCTGCCGCAGCATCAGGTCTCGGCGAGCAGCTTTCTCACGCCCGTTGTCCACTGATTGGCAGCCGACATCAGAAGCGCGATGTCGCTCTGTGTCGTGACGAACGTGGCGCCGCGCTTGATTGCCTGCACCCGCCGCTCGACATCGCGATTGCCGCCGCAGCCCGCGAACTTGCCATTCGCGCGCGCAACCTTGATCACGTGATCCTGTGCGGCCACGATTTCGGGATCGTCGAACTTGCCGGGCTTGCCCATGTTGGCGAGCAGATCGTTCGAGCCGACGTGGAGCACGTCGACGCCCTCGACCTTGGCTATCGCCTCGGCGTTGGCGAGGCCTTCCAGCGTCTCAATCATGCACACGACCAGCGTCTGCGCGTTGAGCTCGGGCACGCATTGCGTCAGCGGCACGCCGCGGCAGTCGTATTGGGGGAAACTCGCGCCGACCGAGCGTTTACCGATGGGCGGGAACTTGCAGGCATCAACGGCCTTCTTGGCGTCCGCCCCCGTATTGACGTCGGGGAAAACAATGCCGGTCGCGCCGTTGTCGAGCAGCATCGACACGTCTGCATCATCCACGTTTCGCACACGCACCAGCGGCGCAATTCCGAGCGCGAGGCTGACGTTGCACAGGTTGGCGATCGTCTCCAGATTGAAGATAGCATGCTGCACGTCGATGAAGATAAAGTCGTGCCCTGTCGCGCGCGCGATGCGAACGATATCAGCGGAGCGCCCCAGTCGCACCGGCATGCCGAGCGCGACATCGCCTGCTTTCAGGCGCTGCATGACGGGATTGGTAAGAGGCGTGGCGCCTGAAGCGGTCATCCCGTCGATCCTTCACCAAAGGAGAGAATTCAGAGGCTCCGCCCCTAGTCTCCAGCAAAGGCCGGTCCGCGTAAGCAAGCCTCAGTTCAGCTTGCCCTTCAAGCCGCGAATGCTTTGATCGAGCAGCTCCGCACCCGATGCTGGCGTTACCTTGCCCTGCAACAACCGTTCCGCCGCAGCGATAGCGGTGTCGACCGCAATGGAGCGAACTTCGGCCAGAGCCTGAGCCTCGGCGCGCGCAATCTTTTCCTCGGCCAGCTTGGAGCGCCGCTCCAAGCTCTCGATCATGCTTTTGCGAGTCTCCCCGGCAAGAGCATCGGCCTCGCGGCGGGCCTGCTCGATGATGGCCTTGGCCTCCTCCTCGGCCGCCTCGCGCTTCTTTTGATAGTCGGCCAAAAGTGCCTGCGCCTCTTCGCGAAGGCGGCGCGCCTCGTCGAGTTCCTCGCGGATGCGATCGGCGCGCTCGTCGAGCACTTTGCCGACCATCGCCGGCACCTTGTAGTAGATCAGCAGACCCACGAAGCCAAAGAATGATACGGCCACCCAGAACGCAGGGTTCTCGGTCACGGTGCCGCCAGCCAGAATCGTCAGCATCGCCCTATTTCCTCATGACCGCCTTGACGGCGCCCTCGACTTCGTCGCGCCCGACCGGTTTTGCGGTCAGCTCGGCTACGATCGCCTGCGTCGTCTCGGTGGCGATCTGGCCAACCTCCGACAGCGCGCGGGCCTTCATATCGGCGATGCGGCGTTCCGCATCCGTGACCTTCGAGGCGACCTGCCGATCGACCTTGCCGCGCTCCGCATCGACCTCGGCGGCAAGCTCGTCACGAATGTCCTTGGCCATGCCGGAAGCACGACCACGCGCACTGGCCAGCGACGACTCATAGTCGGCCAGCGCCTTGTCGGTCTCACCTTTGAGGCGGCCCGCCTCGTCGAGATCGCTCTGGATGCGCTGCGCGCGCTCTTCGATCACGCTGCCGACCTTTGGCAACGCAACCTTCGCCATCAGCCACCACAGCAGCCCGAACGTAATTCCGAGCCAGATCAGCTGTGGCGCGAAATCGTGTGGATTGAGCTGTGGCAGCCCGCCCTTCGGCTGGCCTGCTAGCGCAACGGCAAAACTTGCAAAGCTCGCGAGCATGGTTGTTCCGGAAGCTGGCAATCAAACGAAGCGAGTGACACGACCGAGCCGTGCCGGCATGCCACTTGTCTGGCCGAGTTGCATGACAAATGCATCGCCAGGGCCGAGCCGGGCATCGCCCCACTCCCCCGCTGACGCAAGATCTCAAGCCAGGATCAGCCGAACAGGATGATGAAGGCGATCAGCAGGCCGAACAGGCCGGTTGCCTCGGCGAGCGCGAAGCCGATCAGCAGGTTGGTGAACTGGCCAGGCGCTGCCGACGGATTGCGCAGCGCGCCCGACAGGTAGCTGCCGAAGATGTTGCCGATGCCGATGCCAGCGCCGATCAGCGCGAAGCAAGCCAGACCAGCGCCGATGAACTTTGCAGCAGTCGCGTCCATAGTCAGTCTCCCGTTGGAAAGAACAGTTTGGGTGGTTGAGGATTTGCCGAAGCCTTGGATCAATCCGAGGCTTCGGCGTGGATGGATCAGTGATGCATATTCACGGCATCGTTCAGGTAGATGCAGGTCAGCACCGTGAAGATGAAGGCCTGCATGAAGGCGACGAACACCTCCAGCCCCGTGAAAGCGACCATGAACAACAATGGAGCGATGCCCGCCCACCAGTAGCCCGCGCCGGCGAAGCTGACGATGAAGCCGGCGAATACCTTGAGCATGGTGTGTCCGGCCATCATGTTGGCGAACAGACGCACCGATTGGCTGATCGGCCGGATCATGTAGGAGATGACCTCGATCGGCACGATCAAGGGCATCAGCCAGATCGGAACGCCGTCCGGCAAGAACAACTTGAGAAAGCCCAGGCCGTGTTTCCAGAAGCCAACGATCGTAACGACCGCCCAGACCATCGCTGCCAAGCCGAACGTCACGATGATATGGCTGGTCGACGTGAAGCCCCAGTCCATCAGCGGCAGCATGCCGAGCATGTTGAGCATGAACACGAAGATGAAGATCGAGAACACCCAGGGGAAGAACTTCATCCCCTCCTCGCCGAGGTTTTCTCGGACCATACCGGCAATATACTCATAGCCGATCTCCGCGACCGACTGCGCACGCCCCGGCACCAACTCGCGCGCGCCCATGGCCCACACGATAAAGCCCACGGTCAGCGCGACTGCGGTGACCATGAACAACGATGAGTTCGTGAAGGAGGCATCGAATCCGAACAACTCCAGCTTGTGCAGCCGGTTGATCTCGAACTGATGCATGGGGCCATGTGCCCCGTCTGCTGCTCCCGCCACTTCCGGCTTCCCCTCTCGTGCTACTCTGCACTCACCCGGCCAAACTTCACCCGGCGTATGAAACCGCGTGTCTCGCGAAACTTTTACTTCTGGCCCGGCCTAGCGCTTGGCAGGCCCGGGCCGTGCGCCTCCACCGGCCCCTGAACCACCTTGTGGTCCCGGGCGGCGCTCCCCGTCATCATCATCGTCCGGCACCGAGGGCGCCGACCGTTGCATCGGCTCCGAAGCCGCCTGCATCCGCCGGGCCGTACGGACAACGTTCGACATTCCGGCGGCGAAGCCGAGAATCAAGAACAGCACCAGCAACCAAGGCCTTGTCCCCAGCGCCTTGTCCAGCGCCCACCCGATGCCACCGCCGACCACCACACCAACGACCAACTCGGCCACAATCTTGAACGCCTCGCCCAGCGCATTGCCGCGGGCGCGGTTATTCCCCGCGGGCGGCGCCTTGCGGGCGTGAACCACATCAAGGCGCTTGCCCAGTTCCGAGGCACGCTGCTTTAGAGCGTCACGTTCCTCCGGAGTAAGCGAGCCACGCCCTTGGTTGGGGTCTCCCCCACCCGGAGCCTTGCCGTTCGTAGCCATTTGTGAGCCTGCCCGTGAAGGGGTCGCGGCCGTCGTTCGGCGGGTTGATCAATCGCGCGCACCATAGTGACGCGATTTACTCAGTGTCAAGGAATGGAGCCCGCCATCACCGGGCCTGCGGGTATGGCGAAACCGCGCAGCCCCTGCGGGTCCGCGACGCTGGCAGGTGCAACCCCGTCAGGCCCGCGTCTTAGGGGGAATGTTAAGCAAGCTCGGCTAAGGACGGATCGCAAAAAAGCTGAATCGTGATCTGTGTGCGTGCGACCGTGTGACTCGGCAGCGCGGGATTCCTTGTCCCGGCGAACAGTCGTACGCCGTTGCATGATCGACAGACAAGCCATTCGGCAAAGATGGGAAGCCGT
>CAMDPA010000009.1 GCA_945903565.1 Devosia equisanguinis
CCGACGGCTTCCCATCTTTGCCGAATGGCTTGTCTGTCGATCATGCAACGGCGTACGACTGTTCGCCGGGACAAGGAATCCCGCGCTGCCGAGTCACACGGTCGCACGCACACAGATCACGATTCAGCTTTTTTGCGATCCGTCCTAACTTTAGGCCACTTACCTCACCACTGCGTTCCCGGAAGCCGAGTGAAGCGAGGCTATCCGGGATCTTGACCCTTCTGAAAGGGGTGAAGCCCCCGGATCTTCGCGCTCCGACCTCTCGGTCGGACCGCTCGTCCGGGGACGCAGCGGATGGGATATTGCTCCTGACTTCCAACGTTACCGCGTCCAGGGCCGGGGCCGTCATGCCGAAGGCATGCATGCGCGTGACGTCAGGGAGTTTGAGGGATGAAATCCCTCATATCGCGCGGGAGCGCGATGGTGCGGGGGCGGCGTTCCGTTCGCGGTGCGGTACGCTGCGCTACCGCACCCTACGGCGCGAGGCAGCGTGGCCAGCTCGTGATCGACAAGCCCGTCATCCCGTCCGCAATCATCGTTGACGCTGGACGCGGCACGCGCCACGTTGGGGAAAACGGGAGGATATTGAGCATGATCCGCACACCTACACGCCGCGCCACTCTTGCTGGAATGGCGGGGCTCGTGGCTTGCCCGCACGTCGCGCGGGCGGCGTATCCCGACAAGAACATCACGATCGTGCACGGCTTCCCCGGCGGCAACGGCGATCTGCTCGCGCGGTTCTGCGCCGATGGTATCACCCGGCACATGGGCGCGACCGTCGTGGTGGAGGCGAAGGCGGGCGCGGGCGGCACGATCGCGGCGGGGCACGTCGCACGCGCGGCGCCGGATGGCTACACGCTGCTGATTATGGTCGGCGGCCATGCGGTGGCGGCGGCGCTCTACAAACAGCTCGCGTTCAAGTCCGTCGAGGACTTCACGCCGATCACGATGTTGACCGAATTCCCGTTCGTGTTCGCGACGTATCCCGATCATCCCGCCTCGGACATGAAAGCGTTCATCGAACGCGCGCGTTCGGCCGCGGAGCCGCCGCTGTTCGGTTCGCCCGGCAACGGCACGGGCCAGCACATGTCGGCGGAGTTGTTCGCGTCGATGGGCAAGCTGAAATTGAAGCACGTGCCTTATCGCGGCTCCGGGCAAGGCGTGACGGACGTGCTGGGCAAGCGGATCGATTTCATCACGGATACGCCGACGGTCACCGTGCCGCTGATCCAGGACAAGCAGCTGCGCGCGTTGGCCGTGACGGGTGCGCAGCGGTTCTTCGCGCTGCCTGATGTGCCGACACTCGCCGAAGCTGGCATTGCTGGCTACGAGACCGGCTCGTGGCTCGGTCTGGCGGGGCCTGCGGGGATGCCCGCCGATGTCGTCGCGCAACTCAACGGCGCGATCCACAAGCTATTGGCGGAACCGGCCACGCTCAAGAAGCTACGCGATCTCGGCAGCGAGGTCGTGCCGACGACGCCGCAGGCCTTCAAGACGCGGCTGGAGAGCGATGTGGCGAAGTGGACGGGCGTCGTGGCGAGCGCGGGGATACCCAGAATCTGAGCGGTTACCGCGCGGGGAAGATTGAATCGAATGCGACAGTAATACCCGGAGGGGCAAGCCGGACGTGGCCCTCGTTAATGATGAGTGTCTCGATACGGTCGGGGCCAGAGCGCGAATGCTTGATGATCCTTCGGCCCACCGGATCTATGATCAGGTAGTGCTCCACGCTCTGAATGTTGAAATATCCGGCCAACTTTGCTCCGGTATCCACATGCGCCGTGCTCGGTGAAAGCACCTCCACCACAATCAGCGGATTCGGCAAGATGATCGCGTCGTCATCTATCTCTTCACCGCAGTACACCGTGGCATCGGGCTCATAGGCTGTATACTCATCAACCCTGACGGTTATACCGTCTGGCAAGACGTGACACGGCAATTTCGCTTCTGCAATCGCGGCCTCGAGCGCCTTCGCCGCCCGGAACTTTGCCTTGCTCTGACGCGAACGCTCCGCCGCCATCAACACTGGCTCCCCATTGACCAACCGATAGCGTTGTCCATCCGGCCGCGCCTCCGCCCAGGCGAGAAATTCGGATACGGTCATCGGCTTGCGAAATGGGGCGTTCATGGCGTCAGCGTACTACCAAGCCCAGGCAAGAACAAACGGACTTTCCAAGCTACTCCGCGGCCATCCTGGCATCGCCAGCCTTCGCGCTTTCCATGATCGCGGCGACGCCCATGCCACCGGCGGTGCAAATCGAGATCAAGCCGCGCCCGCCGTGAACGTCGAGGATCTTTGCGAGATTCGCCACGATCCGCGCGCCGGTCGCGGCGAACGGATGGCCGACGGCGATCGAGGAACCCTTCACGTTCATCTTGGCGCGATCAATTGAACCAAGCGGCTCGGACCAGCCGAGCTTGTCGCGGCAGTAGGCCGGGTCTTCCCACGCCTTCAGCGTCGAAAGGACTTGCGCGGCAAAGGCTTCGTGAATCTCGTAGTAGTCGAAGTCCTGCAGCTTGAGGCCAGCCCGCTTCAACATCTTCGCAACTGCGATGGTCGGGGCCATCAGCAGGCCGTCGCCGGCCACGAAATCGTTGGCGGCGGTTTCGACGTGCGTGAGGTAGGCCATCGGCCGCAGACCGCGCTTGGCCGCCCATTCCTCCGACGCGAGCAGCACGCAGGCCGCACCGTCCGTCAACGGCGTCGAATTGGCCGCCGTCAGCGTGCCTGCCGCCGTGCGATCGAACGCCGGTTTCAGTTGCGCGAGCTTCTCGACCGTTGAATCCTCGCGCACGTTGTTGTCGCGGAACACGCCGGCGCATGGCACGACAAGGTCGTCCATCCAGCCCGAGCGATAAGCATCGGACGCCTTCTTATGGCTTTCATAGGCGAGCTGATCCTGCTCGGCGCGCGGCACTTTCCATTCCTTGGCCATCAGCTCGCAGTGCTGGCCCATCGGCAGCCCCGTGCGCGGCTCGGCGACGGACGGGGGCTGGGGCGCAAGCTCGCCCGGGCCAAACCCCTTGAATACCTTGATCTTGTCCCACGTCGTCTTCTGCATCGAGACATCGCGCAGGCGTGTGGCGAGTTTCTTGGAGACGACGATCGGGGGATCGGACGTGGTGTCCGAACCCATCGCGATGCCGCACTCGATCTGGCCCGTCGCGATTTTAGCCGCGATGCCTCCCGCGGCCTGCAGCGACGTCCCGCACGCCTGCATCATCGTGATGCCGGGCGAGGACGGCGCCAGCTTGGTGCTAATCACCGCCTCGCGCGCAATGTTCCAGTCGCGGCTGTGAGTGACGACTGCGCCGCCGACGACTTCGTCGATGTGGACGCCCTTCAAGTTGTAGCGAACGACCAGCCCGTTCAACGCCGCCGTGAGCATGTCGAGGTTCGTGAGATCGGCGTAGAGCGAATTGGAGCGGCAGAACGGGATGCGCACGCCACCGATCACGGCCACACGGCGAATGGTTTGGGTCATGGGGTTGCTTGCTCTTTCTATCTCGTCGAACCAATACGCTCGGGGGATCCCGCCATTAGTCCTCGGCTTCATCGGGAAGATCGGCCAAAATCTGCTCAATGACGGGCTTCAACTCGGGCAGCGATGTCTCGGCCACGCGCCAAATGACGATATCCTCCACCAGCCCATACTCATGGCGGAGAAGATTGCCGATCGCACTGATCTTTTGCCACGGAACATTCGGATACTTGGCTTTGACATCGATCGGGATGTGGCGGCTCGCTTCGGAGATGATCTCGACACACCGCTCGATCGCGCGGCGAGTCATCATCTCCGAAGCGTATGCATCGAAATTCTTGCCCTGCAAGATCTGCTCGACGCCGTTGATCTCGGCGAGGATGTCCAGCACGCGAATGCGATATGAGCGCTCAGCCATCTCACAGCACCTTGATGCTCAAGCGCTCTATGCGCGCTTTGAGCCGGGGATGCAGTCCGCCTCGTGTCGTCAGGTCGACGTCGCGCTGCAGCTTTTCCTTCAAGAGGTCCTGCAAACCGATCAACTCGACAAACGAGAACGGCCCCTCCGGATCGAAATCGATGAACACATCCACATCGCTGTCGGGGCCAATCTCGTCGCTGGCTGCTGAGCCGAACAGGTAGAGCCCAGTCGCTCCGAGCTTTCGGATCGCTGCGGCCTCGGCGCGCAGGACCGCAATCACCTCGTCGCGCGTTGCGACGCAGGGGCCTTGAGCAGCGGGGCGCGGCGCCTCTTGCAGTTCCGCGATCATATCGGTCGTGCCAGCCATTCCTCTGGTCCATCCATTCTGAATTGGTGTCACGCACCCAAAGTCAGACATCCTACTCTGCCGCCGCGCGCTGGGCGGGTTTCGCTGCCGTTCCGCCCTCGCTGGCGCGGAAGTGCAAGGGACCGCCACGAAACGGCGCGAAGCCGGTGCCGAAGATCACGCCGGCATCGACGAGATCGGCGCTTTCGACAACCTTCTCATCGCGGCAACGCTCGCATTCGATGAGCAGCGGCTCGATCAACTCGCGACCCAGCTTCTTCAGGTCGGCGGGATCATAGGCCTTCTCTGTCTTCTGCGCGCGGCCATCGACCCACTTGTAGAAGCCCTCACCGCTCTTCTTGCCGAGCCTGCCGGCCTTGACCATGTCCTCGAGCTTGGAGCCTTCGCCGCCTTGCTTGAGAATCTTGCCGACGTGCAGGCAGACATCGAGCCCCACCGCATCGGCCAACTCGATCGGGCCCATCGGCATGCCGAACGTGCGCGCGGCCTGATCGATCTTTTCTTTTTCCTCGCCCTTCTCCAGGCGCTGGAACGCACCCGTCAGATAAGGCGCCAACACGCGATTGACGAGGAAGCCCGGCACACTGCGCGCGACCAGCGGGAATTTATCGATCTGCGTGACGAAGGTCGCGCCCTTCTTGATTTCCTCGTCGCGGCTGCCGCTTCCGCGCACGATCTCGACGAGCGGCATCTGGGCTACCGGATTGAAAAAGTGGATGCCGATCAGACGGCCAGGATCGGCCAATCCTCGCGC
Source organism: Devosia equisanguinis (assembly GCA_945903565.1). Taxonomy (GTDB): domain Bacteria; phylum Pseudomonadota; class Alphaproteobacteria; order Rhizobiales; family Hyphomicrobiaceae; genus CAMDPA01. The sequence goes on from CAMDPA010000009.1 coordinate 5,025, forward strand.
AATATCCTCGATCATGATCGACGAGGTATTCGTCGCCATCACAGCGCCGGGCTTGAGCTTGGCCTCGAGTTCCTTGAACAGCGCCTGCTTGACCTCCAACTTCTCAATGATCGCCTCGATAACAACATCGGCGCGTCCCACGAACTCACCTTTGGGATCAGCGATCAGTCGCGCCTTGGCGGCATCGCGCTCGGGCTTGGTGCGGAACTTGCGCGCCAGTGTCTTGGCCTGCGCGTCGATACCCTTCTTGATCTGCTCGGGATTGAGATCCTGCAGCGTCACCTCCATGCCCGACGCAATGCACCAGCCCGCGATATCCGCGCCCATGGTGCCAGCACCGATGACGTGCACGCGCTGGGCCTTCCAGGTGCCGCCTTTGGGCGCTTGGCCCTTCAGCAGCTCCGACAGGCGGAACACGCGGCGCAGATTGCGCGAGGTATCGCTCACCATCAGTGGCGCAAACGCCCGCGTCTCCGCCTCCTTTAGCGCGTCCAGATTGCCGCCATGCCGCTCGAACAGATCGATCAGCCGGAACGGCGCGGGATAATGATCCTCGCGCACCTTGCGCGTCGTCTCCGTGCGAATCTTATTGGCGACGAAGCCGCGCACCGGCCACTTGCCCATCACGGACGTGGTGAAACCGGCGGGCTTGGCCTTGCGCTTTTGCTGCACGGCCTTGCGTGCTGCCCAGCGCAGTTCCTGCGGGCTGCCGACGAGTTGATCGATGTAACCGAGCGCGCGCGCCACGTTGGAGCGGATCATCGATCCCGTCAGCATGTTCTGCATGGCCGATAGGGGGCCGGCCTGCCGGATCGAGCGCGCGGTGCCGTTGAAACCGGGGAAGATCCCCAGCTTGACCTCGGGGAAGCCGACGCGCGTGGAGCTGTCGCGTGTGGCGATACGGTAGTGGCACGCGAGGATCAGCTCGAACCCGCCGCCGACGCACACGCCATGAATCGCGGCCACCACGGGCACCGGCAAGCGCTCCAGCCGGTCGAGCATTGCGTTCACAGGCTTGATGCCCTCGATCACCTTGGCTTCGGTGTCGAGCTGATCGAACTCCGCGATATCGGCACCGACGATGAAGCTGCGCTCCTTGCCGGACATCAGGATCAGGCCCGAGACCTTGCCCGCCTTGGCGTCCGCCTCCACCGTTTCGATGATGGCGCCCAGTTCCTCCAGGGGGCGGCGCCCCAGCGCATTCGCGCTCTCGCCCTCGCGATCGAAGATCGCCCACGCGATGCCCTCGATATCGACCAAGTAGCGCCAATCTTTCAACGTCTTGATGTCGGCACCCATGGCGCCCTCCTATCGTGTCGGCGCAACGCGTCAGGCGCTGCAGCTATTCGGCGGCGAGCCCTTGATTGGCGCGCGAGTTGTGGCCCAGGCTCACATAGTTCGGCTTGAGTTCGGCGGGATCGAAATGGTCTACGGCGATGACGCGCGCGGTCAGGTCTTCGACCTCGCGCAGCAACGCGGCTTCCTCGGTCGTCAGAACGCCCTTGGTTGCGGCGTCGCCGATCCAGTCGATGCCGTGGTAGCGGCGTACGACGCCATCGCGGATCGCGCGCTCCAGCTTACGCTCAGCCGGCTCGGCGGCGATCACCTTCTCCAGCGTGACTTCGAGAAGCCCCGTGGGATCGCGCACATCCTTCGACACGAAAATGTGGCGGGTCAGCCGATCACGGACTTCACCGGGCTCGCAGGCGAGACGCACGATCTCGTGCCCAAGGCGGTCGGAGGCAGGCCGCCACACGCGGCCGAGCGGAAACACGCATCGCCGCATCAACCAGCGCACCGGCGCCACCGGGAAGTTCTCGATGGTGCCGGCGATCGCCTCCTCGAACCGGTAGAGACCGTTCCGAGCCACGAAGGCCACCATTTTCAGGTCGGCCTGCGGACGGCCGTCGTCCTCGAAGCGCTTGAGCACGCACGCGAGGAAATACAGTTCCGACAGCGCATCTGCGAGCCGCCCGGTCAGCTTCTGCTTGACCTTCAGGCCGCCGCCGAGCGTCGCCACCGTGAGATCGGCGACCAGCGCGAAGTTGCGCGATGCCCGCCATAGCCGGCGATACCACTCCGCCGTGCCCTCGCACGCCGGCGGTACCTTGCCAAAAATCCCGCCGGTGAGGTTATGGAACAGCGCGCCCGACACGTTCGAAACCGCGAACGAGACGTGGCCGAGGAACGCGGCTTCGAAATCGAGCAGCCCTTTTTCCCGATCCGGGTTCTGCGCCGCGCTGATCTCCTTGTAGAGATAGGGATGCGCTCGCAATGCGCCCTGCGCAAAGGTGATCAGCGAGCGCGTGAGAATGTTCGCGCCTTCCACCGTGATGCCGACCGGCACCATCTGATAAGCAGACTGCAGATAGTTGGTCGGTCCATCGCAAATGGCGCGGCCACCGTGCAGATCCATGGCGTCGTTGACCGCACGCCGCATGCGCTCGGTCGACTGGTACTTCATCAACGCGGAGATCACCGCGGGCTTCTCGCCACGCGCCACCATCGAGGCCGTCGCCGCACGCGCCGCCTCGTTCGAATAGGCGATCTCGATCATCCGGGCGAGCGGCTCCTCCAGCCCCTCCATCTTCGCGACGGGCAAGCCGAACTGCTTGCGGATGCGGCCATACGCCGTCGTGAACCGCAGCATTGACTTGGCGCCGGCGGTTGCCGACGACGGCAGCGAAATCGAGCGCCCGGCCGACAGGCACTCCATCAACATCCGCCAGCCATGCCCGGCCATCTTAGGGCCGCCGATCACCCACTCGATCGGGATGAACACGTCCTTGCCCCAGTTGGGACCGTTGGGGAACGCTGCGCCGCCGGGTAGATGCCTCCGGCCGATGTTCACGCCAGGATGCTTCGCCGGAATGATCGCCAGTGTGATACCGACATTCTCGCCGCCGCCGAGATGGTTGTCCGGATCGAATAAGTGGAACGCAAGGCCGACCAGCGTCGCGACGGGCCCCAGTGTAATGTAGCGTTTGTCCCAGGAAAGCCGGATGCCCAGCACTTCCTTGCCCTCGTGCACGCCGCGCACGACGGTGCCGATGTCGCGCATCGTCGCCGCGTCCGAGCCCGATGTCGGCCCGGTCAGCGAAAAGCACGGGACTTCGTCGCCATGGGCGAGGCGCGGCAGATAGTAGTGCTTCTGCTCGTCGGTGCCGTACTTCTCGATCAGCTCGCCGGGTCCGAGCGAATTCGGCACCATCACGATCGTCACGGCATCGGGCGAGCGCGAGGCGATCTTGCCCAGGATCAGCGATTGCGCCTGCGCGGAAAAGCCCAGCCCGCCGTGCGACTTCGAAATCAGCATCCCCAAGAAGCCGTGCTTCTTCACGAACGCCCAGACATCCGCCGGGATCTCGCGGTTGTTGTGACGGATCTGCCAGTCGCTGAGCATCCGGCAGAGCTCATCGGTGGGGCCGTCGAGGAACGCCTGCTCCTCGGCGGTCAGCACGATGCCCGGCACCGCGCGCAACTTCGCCCAGTCCGGCTTGCCCGAGAACAGTTCCGCGTCGAAGCCGACGGTTCCGGCCTCCAACGCCTGCGTCTCGGTTTCCGAAACGCGCGGCAGGATGCGCTTCACTTGCGCGAACACTGGCCTCACGAGGAGGGCGGTGCGGATCGGGCCGATCGACAGCAAGCCGAGAAGGATGGCAGGCAACCACGCGAGCGAGGTCCACAGCGAGAGCTCTTCGGACTCGAAGGTGCCGTCCGCGACCCCGTGCCAGATCATCCACGTCGCAACCGCCAACGCCGCCGCCCAGACCCATAGCCGGGAGCGTTGCATGGCGAGCAGGAACACGACGGCGATGCAAGCGATGATGAAAATGATCTCGGACATGCGTTTCAGCCTCATCCGTGCCCAATGTGGCGGTGCACAAGTCTAATATGCTAAGCACAAGCAACGAAACACTTAATCGATGCCGGCCGGCATCCTTTCGTCGAGCGCCAAAAGGCGAACGTAGTGGGATCGCCTATCGGCAGTCTACCACGAATCGGCGTCGCGCAGCCCCCTATGCGGCCCCCCCATAGGGAAAACGCCCGCACGAGCGGGCGTATTGGGGGGGCTGATTGGTGGTTAGACCAACCCGCATAAATACCGGCCGTCATCTTCGACCGAAGTGAGCCGAAGGCTAACGAGCGTCGGAAACCCAGCACAAGAAGCGGGCGAAGCCCACGATGTGAACTTCAATTCCATTTCGTGCCTTCGGCGCTTTTTTGCGCTGGGTCCCCGTCACACTCGACCTGGAACGGCCTCGAGCGATGAGCATGATGAGTCGATTGTTTTCCGAGTTAGTATTAGCGCTTGGAACAGCTGGTCGAGGCCGTCACTGGGCCTCGATACCGAGGTCCTTGGTCGTGCGGGCCCACAGGGCAAGCTGCTCCTTGAGGAACGCCGCTGCCGCCTCGGGCGAGGCCACGCCTGCCGGATCCATTTCGAAGCCGAGCTTGGGGGCCATCGTGCGGATCTTCTCGTCCTTGGTCGCGCCGTCCAACGCCTGGTTCATCGCCGTGATGATCTCCTTGGGCGTACCGGCTGGCGCCATCACCATGAACCAGCCCGACAAATCGAAGCCCGGCAGCGTCTCCGCCGCCGTCGGCACATTCGGAAGCGCGCCGACGCGCTTGTTGGCAAGGCTCGCCAGGGCGCGCAGCTTACCGTCGGCGATCAGAGCCTCCACGATCGAGACCGAGAAGATGCCGACCTCCAGCCGTCCGGCCAGCGTGTCCTGCACACCCGAATTGATGTTGGGATACGGCACCAGCACGAGCTTCGTTCCGGCCTGCTTGTTGAACGCCTGGGCCGTGATACCCGCCAGACTGCGGGGGCTGTCTACGCCGATCGAGAACTTACCCGGCGTCGCCTTTTCGAGCGCGATCAGCTCGGCCACCGTGTTCGCCTTGACGCTGGGATGAACCACCATGAGCTGGCTGCTGCGCGTCACCAGCGCGACCGGCGCGTAGTCGTTCACGGGATCATAAGGGATCGACTTCATCATGTAGGGGTTGGTGACGAGCGCGGCGGACGTCGCGAAAAAGAACGTCTGGCCATCGGGCGCCGCGCGCGCTGCCGCCACCGCGCCGACGACGTTTGCGCCACCCGGCTTGTTCTCGACGATCACGCCTTGCTTGAGCGCCACCGACAGCCGGTCGGCGATCAGCCGCGCCATCACGTCCGGGCTCGCGCCGGCGGCCTGCGAGACGATCAGCGTCACTGTGCGCTGCGGCCAAGCCTGCGCCATGACACCAGATGGAAGGGCCACGAGCGCGGCAACCGACAGCCCGATGGCGCGCACGAAACTCTGGGTGTTGATCTGCACGTGTTCCCTCCCAACGCCCTGACTGGGCTTGTTTCTATTGCTTCACAGTACAGCGGCCTGCGCGTGGATGTCGATCAATTCGCCGATCGTCTCGGGGCGGCGCCGCCCGAACCCACATTCGGTGCCGATGCCGAACGCGCCGCGAAACCGCTGCGCCGCCTCCAGCCGCCGAAGCGTGCCGTCGAGCCCATCGGTGTGATGCACGAGGCCGAGCACGAGCAGCGTTTCGGGTTTCAACTGCAGCCGCGCCAGCGGGGCGAAATAGGCATCGTCGCAACGGTCGCGCGGCACGGGCATGTGGATCATCTGGATCGGCCTGATGATGCGTTGGGTCAGACGGTTGGCGAGATCGACCATGTCGCCCATGTCAACGGGTTCGACGACGTGCTTGTGGTTGGCGTCGCCGTAGCAAAAGTGAAACAGCAGATCGATGTTGACGGGAACGTGGTTGGCGAGGTCGACCATGATGTCGCCGAACCGCGCCTGCATCTCGTCCTTGCTCGCGCCGTAGCTCGAGGCCGCGCCACGCTGTAGGCGCGCGAAAACGGCGGAGGCGACATCGAGCTGGATCGCTAATTCGGACGCGGGAATGGCCGCCGCGATCTTGTCGATCTCGCGCTTCACCGCCGTGTTGTAGATCGGATCGAGTGCCGGCTGCAGCTCGTCCTCGATGTAGAGCCAGAGCACCGAATGCGCCGGCACGAGATCGACCTGGAACTTCACGTGAGCGGGAATAACGCCGTCGCGCTTCAGCGCGGCGAACGTCGCGTAGGATGCGATGGCCGTGTCGGCATAGAGCAGGTTGTCGAACACGACGTCGCTGGCCGACAGTCCCGGCTTGAGCGTATAGCGCGTATGCGGATCGGCGCCTTCGTGCACGCGGAACGTCTTGCCCGATGGCGTCAGCGCGGGGCTGCCGGCGAAGATCGGTTCGAGCCAGGTGATCCAGTCGAGCCGCTTGCCGGTCTCGCCATCGGGCAGCCACTTCAGGTGCGGACCGAGCTGGCCGGCCACGCGCCTGAACACCTCGTCCGCGGAGGCCATCGGCACGCTGCCGACAAGGTAAACGGTACGGGTCATCAGCTGCAAACTCCCATCATTTCCGGCTCAATTCTCGGCCGGCCCACGACCTGCCCGAACATGCCCGACATGCCCGCCCGGCTTGACGCTCCCCCATCCACCGTATTTATCGGCCAAATGGAAGAGGGATCGCCGGACCACGTTCCGAACGCCCACCAACGAGGTTTCCCACAATGCCCACTCCCGCCACGCACCCCAAGACGAGCGTGCTGGTATTGGAGCGTTACGCCGCCGACTATGAACGCCACCTGCGCGACGCGTTCCCCACCCTCGATATCCACACCGCCGCAACCTTGCGCGACATCGCCATTCCCCTCGATCAGATCGACGTGCTCGTCGCATTCGGCGTCGCCATCGACGATGCGCTGATCGCCGGGGCGCGCAATCTGAAATGGATCCAATCACTCGCGACCGGCGTCGACCATTTCCTGAAGGCGCCGGGGCTTCGATCCCAGACCCTGCTCACCAGCGCGCGCGGCATCCACGGCGCCCCGATGCGCGAGACAGTCGCGCTGCTGATCTTGGGTGTGACCCGTAACGTCGAGCGCCTCGTCGATCATCGGCACGCCCGCATCTGGGAGCGCGGCGAACCCTGGCCGTTGCTCGCCGGCAAGAGCGCTCTCGTGGTGGGTAGCGGTGTCAGCGGCAGCGCGATCGGCAAGCTTCTACAGGCATTCGGCATGTCGACCACCGTCGCCACGAGAACACCACGTGCAGTGGAGGGATTCGACCATGTCGTGGCGCTGTCCGGCCTGGTAGAAGCCGTGTCGAAAGCGGACTTCTTGATTGACGTTCTGCCCGGCGGCCCAGAGTACGCAGGTGTCGTCAGCCGCGCGGTGTTCCAGGCGATGAAGCCATCGTCGGTATTCATTAACGTCGGTCGCGGCGAGACCGTCGACGAGCCCGCACTGATCGAAGCGCTACGCACCGGCCGCATTGCCGGCGCCGGCCTCGACGTCGTCGCCCGCACGCCCCTGGCGCAGGACAGCCCGCTGTGGGATATGCCGAACGTATTCCTGTCGCCCCATATCGGCGGCTACTTCCGCGAGTACGAGGCGCATATGATGCCGATCCTGATGGAGAACATGCGCCTGTTCCTCGCCGGACGCGGCGGCGACATGCGCAATCTCGTGCCCCACTGAACGATACCGAACCAATCAAGGAGCCCCCATGACCGCCCCCCACGAGCGCATTCTCACCCGCATCTCCAACACCGAACTGGAGCGGCGTTGGGACGCCGTCCGCGCTCAGATGCGCGAGCACAAGATCGACGCCATCGTGATGCAGAACAGCTCCGACTGGGTCGGCGGATACGTGCGCTGGTTTACCGATCAGCCCGCAAACAACGGCTATCCGCGCACTGTCGTGTTCCACGCGAATGACCCGATGACCGTCGTGGAAATGGGACCGTTCGACGTGGTCCGCAACCTTGGTGGCAAGGACCCACTGCAGCGCGGCGTCGGTAAGGTGTTGTGCTCACCGTCGTTCGTCTCGATCGCGCCGTCGCACAACTACGATGCGGATCTCGTCGTCGGCGATCTCAAGCCGCGCGGCTATAAGACGGTCGGGCTGTTGGCGCCGGGCATGCTGCCGCACGCCATCCTCTCGCGGCTGAAGGACGGGTTGGGTGGCAACGTCGAGTTCGTTGACGTGACGGAGTGGGTCGACACCATCAAGGCCATCAAGAGCACCGAAGAAATCGGCCTCATCAAGCGCTGCGCCGCGATGCAGGATCAGGTGTTCGCCAAGGTGCTGCAGTTCATCAAGCCGGGCAAACGCGATATCGACGTGACCGGCATGGCGCAGGCGGAAGGCCAGCGGCTCGGCAGCGAGCAGGGTATCTTCCTCGGCGCCTCCGCCAAAGTCGGAGTCCGCTCGCCGTTCGCACAACGACTCATGCAGGGCCGCACGCTCGAAAAGGGCGACCATCTCTCGCTGCTGATCGAAAACAACGGCCCCGGCGGCTTCTACGCCGAGATCGCGCGCACCATCGTACTGGGCAAGGCCAGTGCCGAGCTGCACGATGGCTTCGCGGCGGTGAAGGAAGCGCAGGACTACACGCTGAGCCTGATGAAGCCGGGCGCCAAGCCGGCCGACATCCACGCCGCGCACAACGCCTACATGAAAGAGCACAACATGCCGCCGGAAATGCGGCTCTACGCGCACAGCCAGGGCTACGACATGGTCGAGCGCCCGCTGATCCGCCAGGACGAGCCGATGCCGCTCGCCGAGAACATGAACTTCGCGGTCCACCCCGGCTACGAGACGCCGTCGATCTTCGCGGTGATCTGCGACAACTACCTGATCACCAAGACCGGCGTCAGCCCGTGCCTACATCAGACCGCGAAGAAGGTGTTCGAGGTTGGGTGAAGATACCCGTGGGCGTAGGTCGGGTAGAGCCTTTCGCGAGACCCGACATTCCCCGCGAGACGTTCTCCGTTGCATGTCGGGTCTCGTGCCTCGACCCGACCTCCGAAATTCGGTGCCGGGGGCACAAAAGGAAAGGGGCCCACCTTGCGATGGGGCCCCTCAATTTGGTCTGACTTATCAGACGTTCCTTACTCGCGGTCGCCCATCAGGCCGAGCAGCATCTGGAACATGTTGATGAAGTCCAGGTACAGGTTCAGCGCACCCATGATGGCACCCTTGCCCATGGCAGCCGCATCGCCGATGTACTGGTAGTAGCCATCCTTGATCTGCTGCGTGTCATAGGCGGTCAGGCCGGCGAAGACCAAGACGCCGATGCTCGAGATCACGAAGGTCATCATCGGTGACTGCAGGAAGATGTTGACCAGCGAGGCGATGATCAGGCCAAACACGCCCATGATCAGGAACGTGCCCCAGCCGGACAGGTCCTTCTTGGTCGTGTAGCCGTACACCGACAAGCAGGCAAACGCTGCTGCCGTGATGAAGAATACCTGCGCGATCGAGTTGGCCGTGAAGACCAGGAAGATCGTCGACAGCGACAGACCCATCACAGCTGCGAACAGCCAGAACGAGACCTGGGCCGCTGCCACACCCATGCTGTAGATGCGGAACGACAGGAAGAACACGAAGCCCAGCGGGGCAAGCATGATCACCCACTTCAGCGGCGAGGCATAGAGCATCGCGCCGAGCGGCGTCAGGAACATGCCACGCTTAAGCTGCATCGCGCCGCGAGCGCCCTGGGCAGCCAAGCTTGGATCGCTAGTCACGGCCTGAGTAAACACGAAGTAGGCCACCAAGCCCGTCAGCACGAGGCCGGCGGACATGTAGTTGTACACTGTCAGCATGTACGAGCGTAGACCTGCGTCTACGGCGACGTCCGTTTGTGTCGTCGTACCGACGTTCGCATAACGTTTGTCGAATTGAGCCATTTTCGGAGGGTCCCGTTCCCTGTGAATCTGTTCACGTAGCACGCGCGCCTCTGGTGGGCGCTCATATCGGAATATGGCCGAGTTGCTCCAGCCTTTCAAGGCCGGACAACACCTATATTCCGACTCACAAGGTAAGCGAATTCGCGCAATCTACAAGGAGTTGGCTCAAAATACGTAGTCATACGGGTCATTCCGAGCGCAGCACCGGCACCGCCCGGGCCCGTAAAACACTCCATGTCCCGATCGCCCCGAACGCGAGAGCGAGGCCGAGGGACACGACCAGCGCCTGAGCCACCGCCGCCAGCGAAAACTCGAAATCGAGCTCCATCACCTGGGTCAGCGCCACCCAGGCCGCGGCCGAGCCCAGTACCACCGCCAGCAGTGCCGTAATCCCGGCCAGAGTTGCGTATTCGACGAAATGCGACAGCAGGATGCGCCGCCGGGTCGCGCCGAGCGTCTTCAGGATCACCGCCTGCGTGATACGACGCCGCTGCGCCGTCGCCAGCGCGCCCGCCAGCACCAGTGCACCCGCCAGCAGCGTGACACCGCCGGCCACGCGCACGGCGGTCATCACCTTGGCGAATACGGTTTGAAATGCCTCCAGCGCGTCCTTCACGCGGATCATCGTGACCGACGGCAGCGCGCGCGCGACGGCCCTCTGCACGGCCGCTTCGGTTGCGAGATCCACTGGTTCAGGCAGGGTCACGGTCGCCAAAAGATTATGCGGCGCGGCCTTCAAGGCGTTGGGCGAGAACACCATCACGAAGTTGATCGCGAGGCTCTCCCACTTGACTTCGCGCAGGCTCGAAATGCGCGCCGTGAGATTGCGGCCAAGCACGTTGATCGTAACGGTATCGCCGATGTCGACCTTGAGACGCTTGGCGAGCTCGACCTCGAACGACACTAGCGGCTCGCCTGCATAGTCCGCCGGCCACCACGTGCCCTTCACGACTTTCGATCCATCGGGTACGCCCTCCGAATAAGTGAGGCCGCGGTCGCCCTGCAGCACCCATTGCGCTTCCGGCGCGACCTTCATCCCATCGGTTGAAACGCTCTTGAGCCCGACGATACGCCCTCGCAGCATCGGCGCCTCGTCGATCCGCGCTTGCGGTGCCGATTGGCGCACAAGCCCCACGAAGGCATCGCGATCCGAGCGCGCGATGTCGAGCACGAAATAGGTCGGGCTGTGCTGCGGCGCGCGCGTGGTCAATTCCGCCCGCAGCGAAGCATCGACGAGCGAAACCGCCACCATCAGCGACAAACCCGCACCCAGCGACAGGATCACGGAGCGCGTCAGGCCATCAGGCGCCGCTATGTTCCCGATCGCGAGCTTGATCTCCGCCTTGCGCGCGCGCGGCAACCGCGCGGCGGCCTTCATGACAGCCCATCCGAGCGCGCCGAACACGCCGAGCACGGCAACCACCGCGCCCAGGAAATACGATGCGATCTTGCGCGAATCCGAACCCAGGATCGCAACGGCAACGAGCGCGATCACGGCCGCAACCGTCAGGGTGATAATCCCCCGCGAGGGCCACGCCTTCACGGGCGCCACGTCCTCCCGGAACAGTACGCCGGGGCGGATCTGCTCGGCTCGCCCGAGCGGCCACAGCGTGAATACCAGCGCCACCAGCACACCGTAGGCAAACGCGTTCAGGATGCTCCATGGGGAAACGGTTGCCACGATCGCGATCGGCAGCGACGCGCCATAAATGCGGTCGAGCGCAAACGGGATGAGATAACCGACACCGATGCCGATCACGATGCCGATGGCCGCGATCAGCATCACTTGCGTGAAGAACACTCCGAGCACCAAACGGCCACTGGCGCCCAGGCTGCGCATCGTGGCGATCACCTTGCGGCGACGATCGATGAAGGTCGCGACCGCATTGGCGACGCCGATGCCGCCGATCAGAAGCGATGTCAGCCCGATCAGCGTGAGGAACTGGCGCAGACGGTCGAGCGTGCGCGTCACCTGCGGGGAGGGATCGCGGCGGTCGGCGAGCATGAAACCCGACTCCGGCAGTTCCTTGAGCACCGCCGAACGAAACGCCGTGAGGCTCGCAGGATCGGACGCCGGAAGTTTCAGCGCATAACGCCAGCGCACCAGCGTGCCCGGCTGCACGAGCCCGGATGCCTCCAGCGTCGCCATCGAGACGAACACGCGCGGGCCATAGGTGACGCGATCGGAGATCGTATCGGGCTCCTTCTCGAGCACGGCGGCGATGCGCGCGTCCATCTGGCCAATGCGGAAGGCATCGCCGACTTTCAGCTTCAAGCGCTCCAGAAGCAGCGGATCGACGACGGCAGCGCCAGGCGTCGCGAGCACTGCGTCGAGCTTGCCACCGCCCTGCAGCTTCGCTTCGCCCGCCAAGGGATAAGCACGGTCGGCAGCCTTCAATTCGATCAGCGCTTGCTCGCCGGCATCGAGCGTGCGCCCCATCGAACGCATCGTAGCGGTTTCGCTCGAACGTCCGCGCGCGTCGATCCATGCACGCTCGGCGGGGCTGGCGCGCTGATGCACCCGGGCCATCGTCACGTCGCCGCCAAGGATCGTCTCGCCCTGCGCCTCGAAGCCGGCTCGCAACGCATCGCCGAGCGCGCCGACACCGGTGATCACGGCCACACCCAACGCCATGCAGGCGATGAAAACGTAGAAGCCGCTCAGCCCGGCGCGCAGCTCACGCAACGCCAGGCGGATGACGAGCGGCATGCTGCGCCCGCGCGGCGCCGTCGAACCGGCGTTGACCGAATCGGTGCTGCTCATGGCGCGGCTGCTCCCGCTCGACCGAGCGCTGGCGCCATGCCATTCGTATCGTCGACGATCCCGCCATCAGCCATGCGAACCGTACGTGAGCAGAGTTGGGCGAGGCTCGTGTCGTGCGTGACGAGCACCAGTGTGGCGCCATGCTTGCGTTGCAGATCAAACAGCAGGTCGATCACCTGCTGGCCGGTCCTGCCATCGAGGTTGCCGGTCGGTTCGTCGGCCAGGAGCAGCTTCGGACGCCCCGACAGCGCACGCGCGATCGCAACGCGCTGCTGCTCACCGCCCGACATCTCGGCGGGATAGTGCGTCAGCCGGTGCGCAAGTCCAACCTCGCCAAGAATGGCGCTCGCGACCTCCTCGGCATCCGCGCGTCCGGCGAACTCGAGCGGCAACGCGACGTTCTCGAGCGCGGTCATGGTCGGCACGAGATGGAACGACTGGAAAATGATGCCGATCTCCGAGCCGCGCACCCGCGACAGCCCGTCTTCATCGAGGCTGCCGAGATCATGGCCGCCGACCCGCACTTGGCCCCGCGTCGCCCGTTCAAGACCCGCCAGGATCATCAGGAGGGAGGTCTTGCCTGACCCCGACGGCCCGACGATGGCAACCGATTCGCCCTGCGTCACGTCAAGGTCGACATCGCGCAGGATCTCGACGGGGCCGGCCCGACTGGTCAGCGTCAGGCCGATGCCTGTCAGGCTGACGATCGTCGGTTTGGCGGCCGCATCGGCGCGCGTCGAAAGGGGAGAATGGGGCAAGTCCGCGACCTTCCTGGTTCCTGGCCTGTTTCCCGGCCTAGTTGCCGGTGCCAAGGCCGACACGATCGACGGCCTTGCGTTCGCCATGCCTGGCTTCTACCTGACGCGATGAAAACCCGTACGGCTCATCGCCTGATTTGGATGGCCTTCGGTCTGAATGACTGGTGAGGCGAGAAGATGAACCCACTGAAGCCTCTGAGCCGCCGCTGCGTGCAGATGGGGGCGCTCGCCGCGATTGTCCACACCGCCTGGGCCAACACGATGATGTTACCGGTCAACGCGCAGAACCGCCCAAACCCCGTGCGAGTCGTCGCCTTCGGGGATAGCCTGACCGCCGGTTTCCGCCTCGCACCCGGCGAAGCCTTCCCCGTGAAGCTCGAGAAAGCGCTGCGCGCCAAGGGCCTCACTGTCGAGATCGCGAATGCGGGTGTTTCCGGCGACACCACGGCCGCAGGTCTCGAACGCCTCGACTGGGCGATCCCCGACGGCACCGAGATCGTAATCCTGGAACTCGGTGCCAACGATGCTTTGCGCGGTATCGATCCAGCCGTTGCCCGCCGCAACCTTGAGGCCATCGTGAAACGCATCACGGCAAAGGGCGCGCGCATCCTTCTCACCGGCATGCACGCCCCCCGCAACTGGGGCGACGACTACGTCAAGCGGTTCGACAGCATCTTCCCGGATCTGGCGAAGGCGCACGATCTCGCGCTCTATCCGTTCTTTCTGGAAGGCGTCGCCATGCGGCCCGATCTCAACCTCGACGACGGCCTGCACCCCAACGCCAAAGGCGTCGACGAGATCGTGACACGTATCTTGCCGCTGGTGGAACGCATAGTGACGGAACGGCTTGCGCTAGGCAGTAGGCGTTGAGTGAGTCACGGCGTGTGTACAAGCGCGCTGGCGCAGGGCTACACTCTTGGTCGGAATTCGAAATCCTATGTCTTCGGGGGGACACCAATGGCACGCCGTTATGGAACGTTGTTCGCATTCGCATATGGCTTTGCGCTCCTGGGCGCGATCGCACGCGCAGGATTGGCCCACCAAGCAAATCAAGGTGATCGTTCCGTTCACGGCGGGTAGCGCAACCGACATCGTTGCCCGCGCGGTGTTCGAGCAGGTCGGTCGCGACACCGGGCAATCCGTCGTGATCGAAAACCGTGGCGGCGGCGGCACCACGATCGGCTCGGCGGCCGTCGCAAAGGCGGAACCCGACGGTTACACGCTGCTCGTCAACTCGACCTCGCACGTCGTGGTTGCGACCACGTTCCCCAAGCTCGGCTACAACGTGGCCGAGGATTTCACAGCTCTGTCGGGCCTTGCCGCGCAGCCGTTCGTCGTGACCACACGCACCAGGTACAAATCGCTCGCCGACTTCATCGCGTTCGGCAAAGCAAACCCGACCGTAATCAATTACGGTTCTGCCGGCATCGGCACCTCGGGCATGCTGTTTGCGGAACGCTTCGGACTCGTCACCGGGATCAAGATGACTCACGTGCCCTTCCGCGGCACGCCCGAGGCGATGACCGAGATCATCGCCGACCGGCTCGATATGTTCCCCGGTCCGGTCGTGTCGGTCGTCGAACTCGTTGCCGACAAGAAGGTGGCGGCCCTCGCCGTCACCACCCCCAAACGCGCCAAGGCATTCCCCAACGTGCCGACGCTGCAAGAGGCCGGCGTGCAGGGCAGCGACTATATCTTTTGGGCCGGCGCGTTCGCACCGGTGAAAACGCCCAAAGCCGTTTCCGAACGCATCCACGCCCTGATCCTGAAGGCGCTCGCCAGCCCCGAAGTGCTCAAGCGCATCGACAATCTCGGCGCCGAACCGATGCCCATGCAAATGGCCGAATTCGACACGTACGTGCGAGCGGAAATCAAGATGCACGCCGAGATCATCGAGAAAGCCGGGATCAAGTCGCAGTGATCGCGACGGCCCTGTAGAGAGGGTCAGCCCCGCAGGGGCTGACCCTATACGCGCCCACTTTGAGCCGCTTTCCCCTCAGTTTGCGTTCCCGGAAGCCGAGTGCAGCGAGGCTATCCGGGATCTTGCCCCTTCTGATAGGGGTGAAGACCCCGGATCTTCGCATCCCGACCTTGCAGGTCGGTCCGCTTGTCCGGGGACGCAGCGGAGAGGTTGTTTTTCCTGACTGCCAAAGTTAGCGCGTATGGGTCTGACCCTGCGTCCATTCCACGATCGCATCCACCACGGCCTGCGGCTGCTCCGACAGCAGCGCGTGGCTCGCTCCTGCGATCAGCTTCACCGTAGCGCGTGCGCCGAAATCCTCCGCGGTTTCGTACCAGCGTTCTCGCGGTTTGAACGGATCGTGCTCGGCGACGAGATCGAGCAACGGCACGTCGCGCGCCGGCCAGTAGGTCGCCTGCGGCGTTGCGGCGACGGCAACCGCCTGCGCACGGATTGCATCCGGCGCCCAACCATCTAGCCAGGACGAGGGATCGGACCCCGGCGCAAAGAAGGCTCGCCGTAGAGCCTGCAGTCGCTCATCGTCCGGCAACGCCAGATCGCCGGCAGCCTCGACCACGCCGCGCAACCCCACAGGGTAGGCCCTCGACGCCGCCGCCATGAGCACGATGCAGCGCACCAGGTGCGGATGATCCGTGGCCACCATGCGCGCGACCCAGCTGCCGAACGCGTGCCCGGCAATGATCGCGGGACCGGCGTCCTCCCGCGCGAGAACAGCAGCCACATCGCCCGCGAGATCCTGCAGGCGAATACCGTCAAGCGGCCCGGTGCTGCGGCCGGCCCCGCGCGGCTGTGGTCGCAGCACACGAAACCCCGCCCGCGCGATGCCCGCCGCGACCTCGTCGAAGTCTTCGGACCCTCGGCCGCGCGAGGGCAGCATGACGATGAGCGGCCCTTGCCCCTCCGCGATCAGATCGATCGAGACATTGCCCTCCCGGATGATCTCACGCGTGCGAGCCGGATCGATCACGTTGCCAACTCCTATTTCGCGCCCCAGCCCGCGGCACGTGGTGTTCCATACTGACTAAAATGGGAAACCGCAGCCCGTTACGCACTCGAAATTTGATCTCGAAGTTCGTGCCCAAGCCATTTCCGGGCATCGTTTTGCTTTAGCGATCCCCGTGGGCTTCCCGCGTTGCCGCCCCGTCGCGGCTCAGCTAGTGTTCACCTCGGCGAAGGTCAGGCACCGTAAATTCAAGCGTGTGGAACGGCGCGCGACCACGGGACCACATGGGCCAACGACTCGGGGAACGATCCCATTCAGGGACATCATAGGGAGAGATTACAATGACAAACCTTACCAGGCGCGAGATCGGATTGGGCCTTGGCGCAACCGTCGCCGGCACGTCGGCAGCCGGCACGTTCGCCATAGCGCAGGGGGGCGGCAAGGTCGTCATCATCGGCGGCGGCCCTGGCGGCGCCACGGTTGCACACCAGCTCAAGCTCGGCGAGCACAAGCTGGACGTGACGCTGATCGAAGTATCGAAGGTCTACACCACCTGCTTCTTCTCCAACCTCTATCTCGGCGGCTTCCGCAGCTACGCTTCGCTGCAGCACAACTACGACGGCCTGAAGCGGCTCGGCGTAAAGGTCGTGCATGCGCTGGCAACCGACGTCGACACCTCGCGCAAGGTCGTGACCGCCGGCAAGAGCAGCTATTCGTACGACCGCCTCGTCGTCGCGCCCGGCATCGACATCAAGTTCGACTCGATCGAGGGCTACAGCCAGAAGGTGGCTGAGATCATGCCGCACGCCTATCTGCCCGGCGCACAGACGCAGCTCCTGAAGCGCCAGCTCGAGGCGATGAAGAACGGCGGCACGGTGGTGATGGTGGCCCCGAACAATCCCTATCGCTGCCCGCCCGGCCCCTATGAGCGCGCCTGCATGATCGGCCACTTCCTCAAGACGAAGAAGCCGAAGTCGAAGCTCGTGATCCTCGATCCCAAGCGTGCGTTCTCCAAGCAGCCCGTGTTCGTCGAAGCGTTCGGCAAGTACTACAAGGACATCATCGAGCTGAACCTGACCAACGAGATCGACGACTACGCCGTCAGCAAGATCGACGCCAAGACCAAGACGCTGACCACCAAGGCCGGCAAGTCGTGGAAAGCCGATGTCGCCAACGTGATCCCCTCCCAGCGTGCCGGCGCGATCGCCGTCAAGATGGGCCTCACACAGGGCGACTGGTGCCCGGTCAATGCGGAGAACTTCACTTCGACCCAGGTAAAGGAAGTCTACGTTATCGGGGACGCCACGATCGCAGCCGAGATGCCCAAGTCGGCGTTCTCCGCCAACAGCCAGGCCAAGGTGGTGGCCGCCGACATCCTGTCGGCGCTCGCCAACAAACCGAAGTTCTCGCCGAACTTCCGCAACACCTGCTGGTCGATGGTGGCGCCCGACGACAGCGTGAAGATCGGCGCGGGCTATCTTCCCAAGGGCCAGAAGCTCGATCCCGTCGCGCCGTTCGTGTCCAAGCCCGGCGAGGACGCCGCCCTGCGCAAGGAAGTGTTCCAGGAAAGCCTCGCCTGGTACAGCGGCATCATCGAAGACGTGTTCGCCAAGGGCGCGAAGAAGAAGGGTTGAGCTGTAGGCTGGTAGGTTGGGTTAGCGGTGCGGTAGTGCCGCGCAACCCAACTTCTGTTGCGGCTCCGTCGTTGGGTTGCGCAGCGCGGAATTGCTGTTCGCTACGGCGCAAGCGCTGACGCTCCGCACTGCTAACCCAACCTACGAGGCACCGCGTACCGCAACACCACCTCAGCGGCCGCATCGCTTGGGCTGCCGTGGGGCACGGCAAGGCGCGCGGGAACCTGCGCCAGCGCCGCGAGCTGGGCCTGCCGCGCAGGGCCATCCGTGAGCAGCGCGCCGACCAGTGGCGCCAACTCCTCCGCCGTACACGCTTCCTGCATGCGCTCCGGAAACGCCTTTTCGCCCAGCACCAGGTTCGATAGGCCCGCCATGTCGACCTGGACCATGCGCCTCAAGAACCGCGCGAATATCGCCTCGACCTTGTAGCCGATCACCATCGGCGTTCCCGCCACCGCCAGTTCCAGCGTCACCGTACCCGACGCTGCCAGCGCCGCGTCCGCGAGCTTGAACGCGCTCCACTTGTCGAGCTCGCCCTCGACCAGATGCGGACGGGCCGGCCACGCCGCGAGGCCCTCCTCGATCATGCCGCGCACCGTAGGCACCACGGGAATGACGACCTCCGGAACCGGGCCGCGCTCCGCGATCAAACGCACCGTGTCGCGGAACACATCGATCAGCCGCCCTACTTCCGTCCGCCGGCTGCCCGGCAGCACCACCAGCACCGGTCGCGACGCATCAAGCCCCAGCCGCTGCCGCAACGGTTCGCCGTCGAGCGCCCTGAACTGGTCGATGCGCTCCACCAGGGGGTGGCCGACATACGTGCAGGGGGGACCTCCCAGACGAGCGTGAGCATCCGGCTCAAACGGCAGCAACGCCAAGAGATGATCGACGTAAGGCCGCATCGCCTTTGCCCGCCCGGGACGCCATGCCCACACGGTCGGGCTGACATAGTCGATGATCGGAATGTGCGGCCGGCGCTTGCGGATGCGCTTCGCGATCGGATGCGTAAACTCCGGCGAATCTATAATGATCACGGCATCGGGCTCGAACGCGATCGCCGCATCGATCGTGCGATAAACGCGTTTCACGATCGGCCCCAGCCGCTTCAGAATCGCGACCGGGCCCATGACGGCGACATCCGACATCGCAAACAAGCTCGTCAGGCCCTGCGCTTCCATCAGCTCGCCGCCGACGCCCGCATAGGTGATCGCGCCCGGGTGGCGCGCACCGAGCGCCGCCATCAGCTTGGCGCCCAGCGCGTCGCCGGAGTGCTCGCCAGCGACCACGAATAGCTTGAGCGGACGGTCGCGGCTCATAACGTATCTCCCGGGGCGAGCAGGAACAGGCCCGCACCGTCGGCAGCCGCGCGCAACATCGCCAACGCGGCCTCGTCCCGGGGCGAGTGCAGGATCACGAGACCGGCAAGGCCGCTCGCTTTCGCGCGCTGGATAATCGCGGCTGGATCGAACCCTAGTTCGCCCGCGATATCGGACATCACGATCACACCGGATTTCCGCCGCATCAGCCGTGCGCCCCACGGCTTGAGACGGCCGGCGCGTTCGGCGGCGCCCATGGCATGGCCAGGGCCCCCAGTCGCCAACACGTAGCCGCGCGACACCAGCACTGACGCTTGTGGCCAGAACGGCTCCATGGCTTGCAGGACCTTCGCTCCAAGCTCGGCATCCTCGAGGTGACGGGCGGACGGGGAAGAACGGGCGAGAGGCTTCAGCGCATCGATGCGCCCCCGGGCCTCCCCATCCGCCACCGACGCGATGGCGTGCCGCGATGCCAGTTCCGGCGCCTGCGCCGCCAGCCCCATGACGAAGATGCCTTCGGCATCCGCCAATGCCAACGCCTGCTTGCGCTCGGCAAACAGCGTTTCTCCGCTCAACACCGCAATACCTGAAAGGCCCGCTTCCGCCGCGCGCCGCACCGTCTCGGGCCCGATCGCCGGCAAATCCATGCGCTTTTCCTGCCCGGGCTTGGGTAGCTTGACCAGCACACCGGGACCACCGCCGACCGCAGCAACCCGCCGCGATTGCCCCGCAACCGGCTCGCTCAGCCGCCGCAACATGGCGTCGGTGCCATCAGCCCCTTCCACACACTGCAGCGTTGTTCCTCGTGCCACCGCGGCTTGCGCGGCATCGAACGGCCCCAGCGCACGCAAAGCACCCGCACACAACGCTATCGCCTCCAGCGCGACCGGCTCGGGGCGATGCTTCCCCAACACGCCAACCGGGGCAATCAACTCGGGCGCGGCCTCGTGTGCGCCTACCACGCGCATTCCGTTGCGCTCGAAGAACCGCACGACTGTGCGCAGGATTGCGTCGTCGCCGCCCCGTAACAGGCCAAGCACGATCGGCAGGCTCGTCCAGAAACCCCAATCCGGCCTGAGCTGTGCGAGGTTGGGCCGGCGCATGCGACCAACGAACACGATCTCCTCGCAGCCGTTCTGCCGGAACGCGCGGATGATCGAGCGGATGCCGCCCAGGTTGACCCAGGTATGGGAATAGCGCTCGATTTCCGGCTCGGCCTCGCCGGTCACGCCGACGATGTGCACCTTACGGCCGCGCCGCGTGACCGCCTCCGCGATCTCGCAGGGAACCCCTGTGCCGCCAGCGAATATGCCCAGTGTGGTGCCGGGTGTGGTGTCGCGTGTGTTGTCGGGCAAAGTGATGTCGGTGCCTTGTTCCGGCAGCGCTCGAAGTGTCAGGCCTCGGTTCCGTTGCGGGGCGTGCACAAGGAACGCTTTCCGCCGGCCCGTATGAAGGCGACGATTTCCTGCACGATCGTGTGATCCTTGAACTCGGCCGCCACGTCCTCGACGCGTTCCAGCAGCGTACCTTCCGCCGCGAACATCATCCGATAGGCGCGGCGCAGCTTGTGGATGTCTTCACGCGCAAAACCGCGGCGCTGCAGCCCGACGATGTTCAATCCCGACAGGTAGGCGCGATTGCCGAGCCCCATGCCATAGGGGATGAGATCGTTCTCGAGGCCCGACATCGCACCGACGAACGAGTGCGCGCCGACGCGTGCGAATTGGATCACGCCGGCGCCACCGCCAATGATCACGAAATCGCCGACCGTAGCGTGGCCCGCGCACATGACGTTGTTGGAGAAGATCACGTTGTTGCCGACAATGCAGTCGTGGCCGACGTGGCTGCTCGCAAGAAACGCGCAGTTATCGCCGACTTTAGTGATGAGCCCGCCCCCTTTGGTGCCGGGGTTCATCGTCACGCCTTCGCGCAGGATGCAGCCCGAGCCGATCTCGAGCGTCGAAGGCTCACCTTCGTACTTCAAATCCTGGGGCTGGTGACCGATCGAGGCGAACGGGAAGATCCTGGTCTTGGCGCCGATGGTGGTTCGGCCGGCGACCACGACATGACCGATCAACTCGCAGCCATCGCCGATCACGACGTCCGGCCCAACAAGGCAATACGGGCCGATGCGGACGCCGTCGCCGACGCGGGCGCCGTCCTCGATGATCGCGGTTGGATGTATGAGGCGCTCAGACATTCTTGTTGGCAATCGCCTGTGTTTCGGCTGAATCCACGATCATTGCGCTAATCTCGGCCTCCGCCACGATCTGGCCTTCCACCTTGGCTTCGCCGAAGAACCTCCAGGCACGGCCGCGGCTTCTGATCTTGCGCACGTGATAGCGAAGTGTATCACCCGGACGAACGGGCCGGCGGAATTTCGCGCGGTCGATCCCCATGAAGAAAACGACCTTCGGGCTGCAGTTCTCGCCCTGGCTGTGCACGCACAGCGCACCCGCCGTTTGCGCCAGCCCTTCGATGATGAGCACGCCCGGCATGACCGGGAAATCCGGAAAGTGACCCTGGAAGAACGGCTCGTTCATCGTCACGTTCTTCAGGCCGACGGCGGTGTTGTCGCCATCCATGTCGTCGATGCGGTCAATCATCAGGAACGGATAACGGTGCGGCAGCAGCTTCATCACGCGCGTGATGTCGGCACTGGCCAACTGCTTCTTCGGCGCTGCATCGTTCATCGTCACCTGCTCCCAAGCACCTCGCTGTCTAGTACCCGCGCAACACGGTTGCGCGCAGGGCTACCGACCTGTGTGCTCCAGACATAGACCGGCAATCTTCCACACGCCAAGGCGTGCGCAACACGACCGCCACGCCCATTGATATGCGTCATCAGGCTGCCCGGCAACGCCAAGCAAGCCAAAATCATTACCGGACGGCCCCAATGAGGCGCGCAATCACGCCCCATCGTCCCTGCCGTCGTCGTTGCCAGCAGGCGTAGGCCCATCTTTGGACTGGGCCGCCAATCGCTGCAAGACCATATTCTCGCGCAGCCATTCCTTGATCGGCCGCGCCGGCGTGCCGATCAGACGGCTGCCGGGCGGTGCATCGTCCTTGACGTGCGAGCCGCCCGCGATCTGCGCGCCCTGGCCAATCCGGGTATGCCCGACCACCCCGGACTGCCCGCCCATGACCACGAAATCCTCCAGAGTCGCCGAACCCGCGATCCCCGTCTGTCCCACGATGACGCAGTGGCGCCCGAGCACTGCGTTGTGGCCAATCTGGACGAGGTTGTCGATTTTGCTGCCCTCTCCGATCACCGTATCCTTCAGCGCGCCGCGGTCGATGCACGTGTTGGCGCCGATTTCCACGTCGTCCTGGATGATCACCCGCCCGATCTGGGGCACTTTGAGGTGGCCGTGCTTGCCCATCGCGAAGCCGAACCCGTCCTGGCCGATCCTGACGCCGGCATGGATCACCACCCGGTTGCCGAGCAGGGCGTGGGTTACGCTGGCGCCTGGGCCGATGTAGCTGTCCCGGCCGACCGTGCAGCGGTAGCCGACGACGGCACCGGCCGCGACCCGCGTTCCCCGCCCGATCTCGGCCTCCGGCCCGATGATGGCGCCCGGCTCGATCTCGACCCCGGATTCAAGCCGCGCCGTCGGATCGACTGCGGCTTGCCCGCCCGCCCGTGCGGCCTTGGGGCGCAGGGCATCGGCGTAGAAGAGTTGCATGGCCAGCGCAAAGCCGCGGTAGGCGACGGGTGTCACAAGCGGAACGATATGCGGCGGGAGGCGGGTCACGAATGCCGGCGCGACCAAGCATGCACCGGCCCGGCACTTGGGCAGATGGACCAGATACTTGCGGTTATCGACGAACGTCAGATGCTGGGGGCCCGCGTCGGTCACCGGCTTGAGGTCGGTCAACTGCAGAGTGCCGTCGTTACCTGGCGGCAGCTGCGCTCCGGCCGCTTTGGCAATTTCGGCCAGCGTGAACGGCCCTGCCCGATCGAAGAAACCCGGATGCTCCATGACAGTCAGGTTCCTCCATCTCGGCTGGTCCGAGCGCATCGTCATGAAACGCGGCATTCACCCAACGCCAGCGATTCCCTCATGGCGCCATGGGCTAAGCCGATTTTGTGCGTGGCGCAATCGAAGCCTTCGTGAGCACGACGGCGATCGCAGGTGTCGCAATCGCGGAATTCGCTTCGGCGCGCTATATCCTCGGTATCTCTGCTTTCGCAATCAGGAGTGAGGCACGCATGCGCACGAGCGACGTCGACATCCTGATCGTGCCGGGCTGGTCGAACTCCGGACCCGACCACTGGCAATCCCGGTGGGAGCGCAACCTGAAGACCGCCCGCCGCGTCGAGCAGGCCGACTGGATCGCGCCCGATCGCGACGCGTGGGTTGCCCGCATCGTCGCGGACGTCGAGCAGTCGACGCGCCCGGCAGTCCTCGTCGGTCATAGCCTCGGGGTGGCGGCGGTCCTGCATGCGGCATCCCGCCTGAACCTGTCGAAAGTCGCAGGCGCGTTCCTCGTGGCGCCGTCGGATGTCGACGCCATGGCGGACTGGCCTCGCGACGAAGGCCAAGAGTGGGAGAGAATCGCGGCGTCGTTCGCGCCGATGCCGGTCGCGCCGTTGCCGTTTCCGGTCCGCGTTATCGCCAGCTCCGACGATGCCTTCTGCACGATCGAACGGGCGCAGGCGCTGGGCGCGGCGTGGGGCGCGGACGTCTCGATCCTGGCCAACGCCGGGCACATCAGTACCGCTTCCGGCCATGGCCCCTGGCCCGATGGACTGCTGAGCTTTGGCACGTTCCTGAGGTCGCTGACGCCGACGGTGCAGAACGGCGCGGGATGAACCGCAGAGGTAGACCTGAAGCCGGCAGCTGAAAGCGCCTCACGAACAGAACACAGGGCAGATTCTGAAGGAGGCACCAAGCCCAGATCACCCTTCGGGTGATACGAGGGATTTCATCATTGCCTTGACGGCTTAGCCGTCGGGCCCTCGTGCTCCCTGACGTCTTGCGCATGCATGCCTCCGGCATGATGGTCGCGACCCTGGACCTGCTCCTTAAAGGGAGGGTTTCCAAAGGGCTGGCCCTTTGGCAGGGTCGAGGGATCGTGCAAGTGCACGCCTCCGGCATGACGTCCCTCGTCTTGCGACCGACCGTCTCGACTGTCGTATCTAGGATAAAATGTCAGCCGGCCTGTAAGCCGGGTTTTGTCTGGAGGTGACCCTCCGCGACAGCCATTCGTCTGGGACGCCGCTTGCACGGCGCCTCGAGCAACCAACCCGGGTGGCGGGCCTGGAAGCGGGCTTGCGTCACGGGTTGCCCCGCGCGCTACCACCCCTATTTGGTCTTGCTCCCGGTGGGGTTTGCCATGCCGGCGACGTTACCGCCGCCGCGGTGCGCTCTTACCGCACCGTTTCACCCTTACCGCGGACAGGCGAACCCGGCCGCGGCGGTCTGTTCTCTGTGGCACTTTCCCTAGGGTCGCCCCCGGCGGCCGTTAGCCGCCACCGTGCTTCCATGGAGCCCGGACTTTCCTCCACCAGCATCCCAATCTTGCGACCCGAATGCCAACAGCGACCGTCCGGCCGGCTGACGCCGCGAGTGTTAGGGAGCCCGGCCGCAAGAAGCAAGGACGTAACGCCGACGGCCCCAATGCCGGGTATCAGGTCCCGGCATTCCTCACTCCTACATCCGCGCCCGACGTCGACCGACCGTCAATGGTATGTCAGCCCCAGAGGCGAATTTGCCCCGAAGTTGTGATCGAGGCTGGCCCTTGCTCAATGCTGCGCGGACCACATGCGATCAATCGCACTAAGGACGGATCGCAAAAAAGCTGAATCGTGATCTGTGTGCGTGCGACCGTGTGACTCGGCAGCGCGGGATTCCTTGTCCCGGCGAACAGTCGTACGCCGTTGCATGATCGACAGACAAGCCATTCGGCAAAGATGGGAAGC